>DASYZY010000042.1:0-7209 GCA_035945735.1 Thermoplasmata archaeon | reverse complement strand
GCCCCGAACGCATCGGCCCAAGTGTCGGAGCTCTGCAGCTCACCGCCGACCGTCTGCCACCACGACTGCCACGGCTGGTGCAGCACCTGCTGCGCGAAGGCGATCTCCCACAGGAGGAACTCCTCGCCGGTGATGTCGCTCAGCGGGTTCTCGATCATCAGCCCCTTCGCCCAGCTGGAGTTGGCGGCGAAGGCGGGGAAGGCGCTGTGGCCCACCGCCCCGTCTGTCGCGTTCGCGAAGGCCGCGCAGTAGTCGATCCCGAGGTAGCCCCACTCGTAGGGCGTCACGTCGCCGGCCGGTCCCAGCTCGGCCGAGACGTTCGTCGGCACGTCGGCGAGCGCCGGCGAGAGGTAGGGGAGGAGGACGTGGGCCTTCTCGGCCTGCGGAGCGGTGACCTCGTCGAGGCCGATGACCAGGTCGGCGGACGGGGCGTTGGCCTGCTCGATGAGCGAGGTCGACAGCGTCCCCGAGGGGCACTCGACCTCGAAATGAATGTGATGCGCGCTCGCGAAGGCGCCGAAGACCGCGCTGTACTCGGGTGAGCCGCAGCCGGAGCCGAAGAGCGCGGAGTACGTGTAGACCACGAGCGTCGTCTCGTCGCTGTGGGTCGCCAGGTAGGTGTAGGTACCGAAGCCGGCGACGATCGCCACCGTGGCGATGACCACCGACAGCACGGCGCGGTGGAGCCCTCCCGTGCGGGGACGACGGGCGATCGGGAGCGCCGGATCCGATGGCGGCGTCGCCGAGGGATCCGCCGGCGCGGCCGAGTTCATGCCCCCGCGTGGCCGCGGAGAAGCGCTACGGTCGGTGGACCCATCGCATTCCCTTCGCGGGCATTGCCCCGATCAGGTTCTTGGGGTCGGCAGGTCGAACCTGCCCTCTCAGCTGTTGCATAGCTCCCCCAGCGCTGCGTCCACCGCGGACGGGGTTATGACGTTTCGAGCCGGACCCCCGGGCGACGTACCTCTTATAGCGCCCGTCCGGCTTCTACCGACGATGCCAACCCCGGTGCCGAGCCTTCGGCACGGTTCGGAGCTCCTCAAGCGGGGCTTCGCCCGGATGCAGCAGGGCGGGGTCATCATGGACGTCACCAACGCCGAACAGGCCGGCATCGCCGAGGAGGCCGGCGCCGTCGCGGTGATGGCCCTCGAGCGCGTCCCGGCCGACATCCGCGCCGCCGGCGGCGTCGCCCGCATGGCGGATCCGGAGAAGATCCGGGAGATCCAGGAGCGCGTGTCGATCCCGGTCATGGCCAAGTGCCGCATCGGGCACACGAGCGAGGCCCGCATCCTCGAGGCGCTCGGCGTCGACATGATCGACGAGTCGGAGGTGCTCACGCCGGCCGACCCGTTCCACCACGTCGCGAAGAAGCCCTTCCAAGTGCCGTTCGTTTGCGGCGCGCGCAACCTCGGCGAGGCGCTCCGGCGCATCGACGAGGGGGCCGCCATGATCCGGACCAAGGGCGAGGCCGGCACCGGCAACGTGGTCGAGGCCATCCGCCACATCCGCCAGATCACGGGCGAGGTCGAGGCGCTGCGGAAGATGGCGCGCAAGGAGCTCGCCGCCTATGCCGAGAAAGAGCGGGCGCCCGAAGCGCTGGTCGCCGAGGTCCGGGAGCTGGGCCGACTGCCGGTGGTCAACTTCGCTGCCGGCGGGATCGCGACGCCGGCCGATGCCGCCTTCTGCCGCAGCCTCGGCGTCGACGGTCTGTTCGTCGGGAGCGGGATCTTCAAGTCGGAGCGGCCGGTGAAGGTCGCTCGCGCGATCGTGGAGGCGTCGCTCCACTTCGAGGACCCGCGCCTGCTCGCCCGCGTTTCGGCCGGACTGGGGGCGGCGATGTCCGGAGTCGATGTGAGCTCGATCGCCCCCGCCGAGCTACTGCAGCACCGCGAGTCGGCCGCGCCCGAGGACTCCACGGCCCGGAGCTAGGCCGCTTCGTCTCCGCCCTCATGCCGGGGATCGCCGTTCCGTAGCGGATGCGAGTGCTCCAGGTCGCGCCGTTCTTCTACCCCCATGCTGGAGGGGTCGAGTCCCATGTCCGGGGGATCTCCCGCGAGCTGGCCCGGCAGGGCCACTCGGTGATCGTCCTCACCTCACGGCACGACCCGGCCCTGCCCGAGCGCGAGGAGTTCGAGGGCTACACCATCCTGCGCACCCCCTGCTGGGGCGTCTGGTTCAACACGCCGGTGAACCCCGAGGTGGGTCGGTGGGCGCGGGAGCTCGGCGCCGACGTCGCCCACCTGCACTTCCCCCCGCCGCTCACGCCCTACTTCGCCGCGCGGGGCCTCGACCACAGCGCGGTCCCCGTCTGCGTGACCTACCACTGCGACCTCTACCTCGCCACCGCCTTCGGCCGGCTCGCGACCGAGCTGTTCAACCACGTGTTCCTCCCGTCGATCCTCCGGCGGGCGGACCGGGTCATCGTGCATACCGAGAGCTACGGGCAGACCTCGCGGGGCCTTGGCGGACGGCCCTTCGAGGTCATCCCCTCGAGCGTCGACCTGCTCCGGTTCCGGCCCGACGTGGACGGCTCCGCGGTTCGGGAGCGGCTCGGCCTGGGCGAAGGCCCCGTGCTCGCCTTCGCCGGGCGGCTCGTCCCCCACAAGGGGCTCGAGCCGCTCCTGCGGGCCGTCTCCCGCCTCCCCCCCAAGGTCCGGCTGCTCGTGGTCGGCCGGGGCCCGGAGCTGCCGGCGATGCAGGAGCTCGCGCGCCGGCTCGGCATCGCCGAGCGGGTGCGCTTCTGCTCGGAGGTGAGCGACGCGGAGCTGCCGGCCTATCTGCGCGCCGCGGACCTGTTCGTCTTCCCCTCCACCAACCGTCTCGAGGGGTTTGGACTCGCCGTCGCCGAGGCGATGGCGGCCGGACTGCCCGTGATCGTGACCGACATGCCGGGGGTCCGCGAGGTGATCCAACCGGGCCGGGAAGGACTGCTGACCGAGCCGCTGTTGGAGGGCGATCTCGTGGAGCGGATCCAGGAGCTGATGGACGACCCCGGACGCCGACGCTCGATGGGCGCCGCCGGCCGCCGGCGCGCCGAGGAGCTGTTCGACGTCCGGGCGGTTACGCGCTCGCTCGTCCGGACGTACGAAGGCCTAGCCGCAGCTGGTTGATCTGGGTCTTGAGGCGCAGCGCCTCGGCGCCGGCGCTCTTGGCCCACTCCGGGCCGGTGGAGGCGTACAGGATCGAGCGCGAGGCGCCGACCAGGAGCGAGCGACCCCGGGCGTCCACGCCCTCGCGCACCGCCATCGTGAGCGCGCCGCCCTGGGCGCCCACGCCGATGGCGAGGATCGGCACCCCGTTGCCCAGGATCTCGCGCGCGCTCCGGGTCGCATCGGCGTAGGTCGTGCCGATGACGACCCCGCAGTTGCCGTACCGGAGCGAGAGCTCCTTGACCTCGGCCACGACCGCCTGCCACAGCGGACCGCGGGGGGTCGGGATCTCCTGGAAATCCGGCGCGCCGGAGTTCGAGGAGTGGCCGACGACAAAGAAGCCGTGCTTCGGGTCCTCGGTGAACGGCTCGAAGGACTCCCAGCCGAACCAGGGCGAGACGGTGACCGCGTCGAAGCCGAGCTCGGTGAAGGCGGCGTCGTGGTACAGCCGCATCGTGTTCGGGATGTCGTTGGCCTTCATGTCGAGGATACGGAGCCGATCGGGGCCGATCCGCTCCGTGAGCTCCTGCAGGAGCTCGATCCCCCTGGGGCCGTACCGCAGGAAGCTCGCGAGCTGCATCTTGTAGGCGGCGGCGTGGGGCAGCGTCGCGCGCACGATGCCGTCGAGGAACTTGCCCAACGCCTTGACCGGTGGGAGCGACTTGAGCGGCTTGGGCATCCGGGCCGGTTCGGGATCGAGGCCCACGCACAGGAGCGATTCGCGGCTCTTGAGCACCTTGTCGACGCGCTCGACGAACCGCGTAGGCACGGCGAACCCTCGGCCGCCCAGCGGAAAAATGTTGTGCCGAGCGACGGGAACGCGCCGGTGGAGAACGCCGGGGCGCCTCGCATGCCCTTCCGGCGTACCACCCCTTTATGGGGAGTACCGGTTGTCCCGGCTAGTCGTGCTCGTTCTCAACGAGACCACCCGCCGACGGCCCGGGCCCGTCCGATGCCGCGAATGCGGCCGCGTGGCCCCGGTCGCCCACGGGGGCCGCTGCGAGCAGTGCGGGCGGCTACGCACGGTAAGTCGCGCCCACGCCCCCATGGTGCTCGTGCGCTGTGTCCGCTGCGGGCGCGCCGGGCGCGTCGCCCCGCGCGTGCTGCAGGTCACTCCCCGCGAGCACATCTGCTGCCCCCGCTGTCGGGCCCTGCCGGGAAGCTACCGGATGATACCGCCCCTCGCGGCCGGCCGGAGCCGTCCCTTCCCGAACCGGGCTCCACTCGGCACCGTGAGCGTCGCCTGCGCCCGCTGCCGCCGTCATGGATACGTACCGGCCCCCCGGGCCGCGATCCTGGGGGCGGCCGGGATCCTATGCCCATCCTGCCGGGGAGTGCGTGCCCCGGCCCGCTGGGTGCCGCCGGCCGCCGCCCTGCCGGACGATGTGCCGCTGGCCCGGCCGCGGAGCACGGCAGGCCGACCGCCCGAGATCCTCGCGCGCTCGGCCGCGCGGCCCGTCCTGGCTGCCACCGCGAGCGGAGCGCCGGCGCTTCGGTCGAGCACCGTGGGCGCCGTCGCGCTGTTCGAGGTCCGCTGCTTCCGGTGCGGGCGGTACGGCCGACTACCGGTCCGGCCCGGCGTGTCCCTCCGTCCGGAGGAGATCATCTGCCCGCGCTGCCGGCCGCGCTCGAAGTCCCCTTCGCTGGGCCGGATCCCGGCCCCCTCGGAGCCGCCGGTGCCGGTCCCGGGCCTCCCGTCGCCCGCTTAGTCGAGCGGGTTCCGGCCGAGGGTTTATATGGGCCCCAGCCTCGGCCCCGCGGGGAATGAGGAACACCTGTCTCACCGAACCACGTGACGAGACCGGCGACATACTGACCCCCCTCTCGCACTAGTCCCATGCAGCCCCAGCCCTCTTGGATACCCTACGCCGTCGTCGCGGTGGTCGCGATCATCGCCGGCGCGGGGCTCGGGCTCTACATCCACTACCACAACGCCCCCGGCCACCCCCCGTCCGTCCGGACCGTCCAGCTGGGCGACAATGTAACCGTGAACTACGTCGGGGTCTTCGGCAGCGGACCCCAGGCTGGCCACGTCTTCGACACGTCGCTGTACTCGGTGGCGTGGAACGACTCGTCCTGGCCGAAATCGCTGGAGTACGCCCCGCGCGGCACGACCCTCAAGTCGTTCAGCCCGCTCGACGTCCACGTCGGGCCGAACACCCCGAGCTCCGGTTACACGGTGGGCAACCTGTCGTTCATCTCGGTCGTGCCGGGCTTCTGGGAGGGGCTCCTCGGGCTCCGGGGGAACCAGACCTCGTCGATCTCGGTCCCGCCGGCGCTGGGCTACGGCTCGGGCGACCCCGGCTGCGTCGCGACCAAGCCGCTGGTCCAGACCCTCCCCGTCGTCGTGACCGTGAGCAAGGCCAACTTCACGAGCTCCTACCCGGGCATCACGCCCCAGACCGGAAGCACCTTCACCGACCCCCACTACCACTGGACGGACTTCGTGCTGAGCTCGAACGTGAGCTCGGTGACCTTCGAGAACCAGCCCTCGGTCGGATGGACCGCGAGCCCCGCCGGCTGGCCCGTCGTGGTGACGGCCGTCAACGGCACGGCGAACGGGACCGGCACGATCACCCTGCAGAACGAGCTGGGGGCGATCGACGCGGGCCACGTGCTCGGCACCCTGTTCCAGGGCGCGGCCCCGTGCTCCTCCGGCACGAGCTCAACGTTCATCGTGAGCTCGGTCAACCTGCTGAACGGGACCTATACCGAGGACTTCAACCGCGAGGTCGACGGCCAGACGCTCATCTTCCTGGTGACCGTCATCGACATCCTGCCGTAGTTCCCGCTCCGGGCGGGAGGGTGGAGCACCCCCCCGTGCGACGCCCCAGCGCATCAGGAGCCCTGCGCGGCCAAGCTTCAAGTAGGGAGCTTTTCCCTGCCGACGTCCGCATGAGTGGACGAGAGCTGGGACCGGGCGACCGGGTCGCCCGGGCCGCTCCCCGGCGCGATCTTCCGTCGCAGCTGAACCTCAAGCGAGCCCCGCGCCCGTACGGGCGCTCTCCGTAGCGCCCGGGACGGTGGCCGGAATGTGCACTGCGTTAGCGTCAGCCCGTTTGGTCCGCCCTGCCGGGCCGGAGGTCCGCTCCGGACCGACTGGGTCGGGGCGGCCGCGCGGAGGCGGCTAGCGTGGACCCGAACATCTCCGGCCTGGAGTTCCTGGCTGTCGCCCTCGGGCTATCGCTCTGGCTCGGCTACTACGTGGGCAAGTACCTGGCCCACCTGGTCAAGGGGACCCCGCGCCCCTTCGAGGGAGCGCTGTCGAAGGTCGAGCACGCCATCTTCCGGGTCGCGGGCATCGACCCCAAGCGGGGGATGGACTGGAAGGAGTACGTCGTCGCGCTCGTAGTCCTCGACGCCGTCTTCGCCGTCTTCACCTACGTCGTCCTGATCGCCCAGGGCTCGTTGCCGTACAACCCTCGGGGGCTGCCCGGGTTCAGCTGGGACCTGAGCCTCAACACCGCGAGCTCGTTCATCACCAACACCAACCTCCAGCACTACTCCGGCGACAGCTCGCTCACGGTCTTCTCCCAGCTCGTCCTGATGCTCTGCCAGTTCGTCGCCCCCGCCTCCGCCGTGGCGGTGGGCGTCGCCTTCCTCCGTCCGTTCCTGCACAAGGGCGCCAACCTCGGCAACTTCTACGCCGACTTCGTCCGCGCGACGGTCTCGCTGCTCCTGCCGATCTCCTTCGTGGGAGCGCTGTTCCTGATGGCGCTGGGGGTCCCCCAGACCTTCAGCCCGCTGCTCCACACCGGCTCGATCGCCGGCGGGCCGCAGAGCTTCGTCGTCGGCCCGCTGGCCGGCCAGGTGGCGATCATGCAGCTCGGCCAGAACGGCGGCGGCTACTACGGCGCCAACCTGGCGATGCCGTTCGCCAACCCGAACGGGCTGACCAACCTGACCGTCATCGTGCTGATGTGGATCATCCCGATGGGCTTCCTGTTCGCCTACGGCGAGTGCTTCGGGCGCAAGCGGGGCCGCGTCCTCCTCGCCGCGGTCCTCATCCCGGTCGCAGTGCTCTTCGCCTATGCGCTGTCGCAGCCGACGGGGACCGCGG
>DASYZY010000041.1:0-26170 GCA_035945735.1 Thermoplasmata archaeon | reverse complement strand
CCGACGAGCCCTACATCCCCCTGGGCGGGCCGAAGGAGTTCGGGCGACGGGGGGTTCACGACCCGCGCTGGCATCTGATTCTCAATGTGTCCACCGCCCAGCTCCGGGCAGAGGTCGACGTGCGGTGATCCCTCGGAGCGCGGCCAATCGCTTCGCCGACCGGATGGGGGTCGATCTCCACATCGCGCAGCAGGAGGTGGTGCTGCTCTACGCGTTGGACGCCCTGCACGCCGCCGGCGTGCTGTCCCGTCTCGTGTTCAAGGGCGGCACCTACCTTCGGCTCATGGTCACGGGCGACGCCGGGCGGCTGAGCGAAGACCTCGATTTCACGAACCAAGGGCTTCCCGAGGATCCGGAGTCGATCCTGCGCGAGGGGTTCGCGCGGGAGCACCACGGAGTGAGGTTCTCCGTGGTCGCGCCCTACCGGACCGCCCGACGGAACTGGGCCTGCCGGATCGGCTACCGGCACGAGTGGGACGAAGGCGAGTTCCGCCTGGAGATCAGCTACCGGGAAGCGCCGTTCCTGGCGCCGAAGCGCTGGGCACCGCTCCCCCAGCCGTACTTCGAGGCCCTGCCCTTCGTTCCGCCCGAGATCCCCTGCCTCCGGGTCGAGGAGTCGCTGGCCGAAAAGCTGCGCGCGATCCAGCAACGCGCGACCGAGCGGGATCTCTACGACGCCACCCGCTACGCCCACAAGGGGTTCGACGAGGCCCTGGTCCGGCTCCTCGCGGTGGGCAAGCTATGGAACGATCGGGAGGGCTTCGATCCCGAGAAGATCCTGGGCACGCTCGCCCGCGGCCGGCGGGAATGGCCGGACCTCGAGCGGCTCATCGGCCGGGCCCGACGGCGCAACTGGAACCGGGAGTCGGCGGCCGCGGGCACCCGGTTCGGATTCCTTCGGGAGATGACGTCGTTCGAGCTCGCGCTCGTGGCGGACGCCCGCCGCCACGCGCTCCGGGCCGAGCTCGAGCGGCAGCTGGCGAGGGTGGGTTGAGACCCGCGGAGCGTCCGGCGGGAGGCGTTCGCGCGCTAGGGATCCGCACCGGCCGAAGATCGGGGCCGGTGCGAGTCGGGCATGGCCCCTCGAAACGTGCGGCCTGAGCGCCCGCTCCGGTGAGGCGTGCGCCTACAAGGGGGCACGGGCCCGGAGGGATTCGAACCCCCGATCTTGCGGTTAAGAGCCGCCTGCTCTAACCGGACTGAGCTACGGGCCCACCGGCCGGCGCCGAGCTACGCCCCTCGCTTCTTAACCTCTCCTCGACGGAGGGGTCGGCCCGTCGAGCGGACGCGCTCCAGGGCCGCGCCCAGGAGAAGCGGGAGTACCACGGTCACGTCGCCCTCGACGGTGACGTGCCCGGCGCCGGGTTTGAGCTTGCCCCAGCTGATCGCCTCCTTGGTCCGAGCGCCGGAGAGGCTGCCGTCCCACTCGACCGCGGTGGTCACATAGACCGCCGCGTCCAGGCCCCCACGGAACTGGTTCCACCAGATCGTGTGGTGCTTGGAGATCCCTCCGCCCAGCATCAGCGCGCCCGCGCGTTTCGCCTCGAAGACGAGGTCGGAGAGCGCCTGCTCGTCGGAGAGGAGGTCCATCTGGAACTGCTTGTGCCGCTGCCAGAAGAACCAGAGCTGCGATCCGACGGCCCCATCGAGCAGCCCCGGGACGATGAACGGCACCTTCCGCTCGAAGGCCGCCCGGCACAGGCTGCCCCGCCCCTTCGGACTGGTGAGCTCCTTTCCGAGCTCCCAGACGAGCTCGCGCGCGGAGAGGCTCCGCTCCCCTCGCTTCCAGCGACGCTCGAGCAGACGGGTGACCCGGCGCTCGACGATCGGCCCGTAGTTCGCTTCGGGGATGACGAGGTTGCCGAGCCGGTACCGCCCTTGCCGGCGGAGCTTCGCATCGTCGAGGCCCCACTCGCCGTGGAAGTACGCCCGGTCGGCCCGGGCCAGATCGTGGTCGAGGGTGCCGCAGGTCGTGATCACCGCGTCGACGTAGCCCCCATCGATCAACTCGAACAGGAGGCCCCGGGTACCGGTGGCCACGATGTCGGCCGGGAAGGAGAGAAACAGCGTGAGCTCGGGGTCGGAGAGCATCCTCGCCAGCAGGTCGACGCCACGGACCAGCTGCTGCGAGCTGAACCCGCCGGCCGCCTCCATCCGTCGCACCAGGGCGTCGAGCGACGGGCCGTCGCCTACGCGGAGGTCCTCTACCTTCCGGGGCATGGTCTACAGGCCCGCGCTCAGGCCGAAGCCGAGCGTGTGGAACACCAGGAGGAAGCTCAGGGCGTAGCCCGCGAGCGCGCCGCCGTTGAGCAGCGGTAGGCCGGCTTGGGGGTTACCGCCCGAGACGAGGCGCATGAGCGCGGCGTAGCCCAGGAGCGAGCCGGCGAGGGCGCCGAGCGCGACGAGGAGGTTGCCCCCGATCCCGCCGAGCACGGCGTGGGTCGGGAGCCAGGCGTACGCGGCCACGACGAGGATCCCGGGGAACACGACGTCGCCGAGCCCCATGAACAGCGCCTCGCGCTCCTCGACCGGGCGTGCCCGTTGCGTGCTGAGCTTCTGGGCGGGCTGAGTGTAGTCGAAGGCGGCGTCGGTGGGCATGACCAGCAGGATCGGGAGCTTCATCTCCGTCACCGCCTCGGCGAGCGAGACCATGTGCTTGGTCCCGTAGACGGCGATCGCGTCGTAGATCGCGAGCGCGACGAGCAGGATGATGACCGGCAGGATCGAGAAGGAGATCCCGAACAGCGCGATGAGCGAGCCGGCGGCCACGAAGCCCACCAGGTCGACGATCCACCACTGGGGCTCCAGGAGGAGCGCGCCGAGCAGCAGCACCGCGGCGCTCGTGGCGAGGATCTGCGCCGGGGCGACGAAGGTACCCGCTTCGGCCGGCGGCAGGAGGAAGACCTGTGGGAAGAGCAGCGAGAAGGCGGCCGAGAGGGTGAACAGGAGCGAGAAGCCGATCCCGAGCAGGATCACCCAGCGGATTGCGGCGAGGCCGCCGCGGTAGCGGGCGACGAACAGGATGCCGATGGGCGCGGCGACGATGACGACGATGAGATACAGCGGCGCGGTGGGCGAGCCCGGGTTGGAGTTCGTGGCGTAGCCGGCGGCCCGGAAGGGGAGGGCGAGGAGGAGCGCGACGACCTGGCTGGCGACGTAGAGCCCGACCAGACCGAGGGAGCGGACGCCGCGCATCCTGGGCTACGGCTGGATCACCGCGTAGGCGTTCGTGCCGAGCACCTTGGTGATCTTCGCGTTCACCGTCGTGCCGCGCTGGGTGGCGCCCGTCACGAAGATGACGAACCCCTCCTTCTTCGCGACCCCGTCGCCCTTGCGGCCGACATCCTCGATCGTGAGCTTGTAGATCTCGCCGACCACGACCACGGCCCTCGGCTTCTCCGAGGTCACGACCCGGCGGACCGTCACCGGTCGCGTCGCGCCGCACGCCTCGCAGACGAGCAGGGTGAGCCGGCCCTCTTTCGACAGGTGGGTGTCGGGCCGCTTGCACTCCTGGCAGATCACGTACTTCTCGGTGTACTCCCGCATCCGCTGGGCGATCGCGTCCTTCGCGATCTTCGACTTGAGCACCCCGCGGGGCAGGTCGAGGACGCCGGGGCAGCCGAGCTCCCGGGCCAGGAAGCCGATGACGTGCTCCGGGTCGCGCCGCAGGACGGTGGCGATCTCCTGGAAGTTCCGGATGACCGTGTTCCGGCCATCGACCATCACGTCCGGCTCCGGCACCTGGAGCCGGTCGGTCGCGACCTGGACCGTCTGGAGCTTCTCCCGGGCGCGCTTGAGCAGGTCGGAGTATCCTAACATCGACGGCAATGAGCCGCGTTCCGAGGATAAGATTAGCCGTCGGAGAGGCGCCGGCGGAACCGGCGCCGTTCCTATCGACCTTCGAGGAGGATGGGCAGCAGCTCGCTTAGATCCGGGCGGGTCACGACATGGGTAGCCCCGACGCGAACGGCGTCGTCCGCCGGCATGAAGGCGATCCCGATGCGGCTCTCCCGGAACAGAGAGACGTCGATGTCCGAGTTGCCCACGCTCGCGGTCCGCTCCTTCGGGCAGTGGAGCTCCGCCTGCAGCGCGCGCAGGACCGCCCCCTTCCCCTTGATCGGCACCCGGATGACCCCTTCGCCCGAAAGCCGACCGTCGGGTCCGCTCACGAGGCCGTTGGCATAGACCCGGTCGATCCCGAGCCGCCGGCCGAGCCGCGCGGCGAGCAGGTCGATGCCCCCGCTCACGATCGCCGTTCGGATCCCCTGCTCGTGCAGGCCGGCGAAGAGCCGCTCGGCCCCCGGCATGAGCGGCACCTTCTCGAGGATCCGATCGACCTCGCCCACGGTGAGCCCGGGTGCGTGCCGCCACCATATCTGGACGTCGCGCCGGATGAACTCCCGGTCGTCGATCTGGTCGTTCAGGAACAGCCGGAGCGCCTCGGGGTTGCTGTCGCCGAAGTGGCGGTGGACCTCGGCCCAGGAGCTCTCGACGTCGATGAGCGTGCCGTCCATGTCGAAGGCCACGAGATCAATCGGCATCCCCCCGCGCGATCCGGTCGGCGCGCTCGAGCACCTCCCGCTTGGGCCGGAGCCGGGCAGCGGCGAGCACCGCTTGCATCTGCTCGATGGTGCCACCGCCGACGACCGGCGCGGCGCCCTGGGCGATGAGCCAGTGCAACGAGAGCGCGAGGAGCGGCAGCTCGACCTCGTCGGCGAGCGCCTGGAGCGCCCGAGCTCGCTTCTGGGCCTCGGGCCACTGGGTCTTCTCGAACGGGCCCCGACCGCTTCGCGGGTCCCCGGAGCGGGGGGCGCTCTTCAGGTACCGGCCGGCGAGCAGGCCCCGGGCGAGCGGGGAGTACGCCTCGAGGACGATGCGGTGCGCGCGGCAGTACGCCGCCACCGGCCCGGCCTCCTCGCGCTCGAGCAGGTTGAACGGCACCTGATTGGCCACCACGCCGCCTTCGCCGAGGGCGTCGTTCGCCGCTTCTAGCTCTTCGAGAGAGAAGTTGCTGACCCCGATCGCCCGGATCCGGCCCTCCTGCTTCAGCGCGGCGAGCTCGCCCATCGTCTCCGCGATCGGCACCCGGGGGTTTGGGAAGTGGACGAGATAGAGGTCGAGCGAAGGGAGCCCCAGCCGCCGGAGCGTTCCCTGCAGCGACGGCCGCACCTGCCCCGCCCTCAGGTGCTCGTAGGAGAGCTTGCTCGATAGGAACGGCCGGGGCTCGCTGCCGCGTTCGGCGAGCGCATCTCCGAGGAGCTGTTCCGAGCGGCCTCCGCCATACACCTCGGCGGTGTCGATCCATGGAAACCCCGCTCCGAGAGCCGCGGCGATGACCGGCTTCAGCCGGGCCTCCTCCGGCGGGGTCCACCGCCCGAGGTTCCATAGCCCCAGTCCGATCGCCGGATGGACGGCCTCGTCCTTCCCCATCGGGAAACCCGGTGGAAGCTCTCCGGCCGGGGTGGCCGGTGTGACGGAGGACCTACGGCGGCTCACGCCGCCTCCGAGGCCGGCCGCCGTGCGGCGAGGAGCGTGTCGATCTGCTGGATGCGGCGCTCGAGCTCGCTGGCC
The DNA here is from genome assembly GCA_035945735.1 of Thermoplasmata archaeon. Classification (GTDB taxonomy): domain Archaea; phylum Thermoplasmatota; class Thermoplasmata; order Lutacidiplasmatales; family UBA184; genus JAKIVR01. The sequence continues at coordinate 20,599 of DASYZY010000041.1, read as the reverse complement.
TTCTCCTCCGAGGCTCGTACGACCTCGGGCGGGGCCCGGGCGCGGAAGCCACTGTCGGCGAGCTTCTCGCGGCTGCGGACGAGCAGGAGCCCGAGCTTCTCGCGCTCGCGCTCCAGCGCCTCGCCCTCCGAATCGGCGCCGGCCGCGCTGCGTGGCAGGAACACCTCCCCCGTGGGAGTCACGTGGGCGAGCGCCTCCTCCGGTGGATCCGTTCCGGCGCTCAGCAGTCCCACCGAGCTCACCCGGGCCAGGCGGAGGATCGCCGGGCGCTGCCGGTCGATGAGCCCGCGCACCTCCTCCGTCGACGGGCGCACCCACGCGGCCGGGCGATCGGCCGCCGGCACCTTGTTCTCCCCCCGGAGCAGGCGCAGCGCCCGGACCGTCGTCCAGAGCGCTTCCGCCTCCAGCTCGACCTCGGGGTCGAAGGAGGTCTCCTCCTCGATGGGCCAGGGGGCCGTCGCGAGGAACTCCCCCTCGTGGGGCAGGGCGTGCCACAGCTCCTCGGTCACGTGCGGGACGAACGGATGCAGCGCCCGGATCGAGCGGTCGAGGACGAACAGTAGGACCGCTCGCGACCGGCGCGCCGCGGCCTCTCCCTCGCTACCCGACAGCGCCGGCTTGGCGATCTCGACGTACCGGTCGGCGACATCGTGCCACAGGAACTGAAACAGGGCCGAGACCGCCGGCGTGAGCTCGAACGCGCTGAGCGCGCGGTCGACCTCCTCCAGGGTCCGGCGCCAGCGCCCCAGGATCCACCGGTCCTCGAGCGGGGCATCGGCGTCGAGGACGGGCGCGGCGCGTACCGGCTCGCTCCCCTCCGGCAGGTGGCTCAGGAGCAACCGCACGAGGTTCCACACCTTGGTCAGGAAGTTGCGGGCGCCCTCGATCGGTGCGGTGGAGAAGCGCACGTCCTGATCGGCAGGGCTCGGGAACACGAGGGCGAGCCGGACCGCGTCGGCGCCCCACTGCCGGAGCAGGTCGACGGGGTCGGGCGAGTTGCCGAGATGCTTTTTCATCGTCCGGCCGGACGAGTCGCGGAGCATGCCGTTGAAGAGCACGTCGGAGAACGGCCGCGCGTTCCGGAAGTGGTAGCCGGCCATCAGCATCCGGGCGACCCAGAAGAACACGATCTCCGGGCCGGTGACGAGCACGCTCGTGGGGTAGTAGTGGGCGAGATCGGCGGTCTCCTCCGGCCAACCGAGCGAGGAAAAGGGCCACAGCCAGCTCGAAAACCAGGTATCGAGCACGTCGGGGTCCGGCGCGAGCGTCCGGCTGCCGCAGGTCGCGCAGGCGACCGGCGGGCTCTCTTCGACGATCTCCCGCTGGCAGCCCTGGCAGTAGAGCACGGGGATCGGGTGACCCCAATGCACCTGGCGCGAGATGCACCAGTCCTGGATCGTCTCCATCCAGTGGAAGAAGGTCGGGGTCCACCGTTCCGGGTGCAGCCGTACCTCGTTCCGGCGCACCGCCGCCATCGCCGGTTCGGCCAGCGGCGCCATCCGGACGAACCACTGCCGCGACAGCGTCGGCTCGATCACCGCCTCGGTGCGCTCCGATAGCGCCACCGAGTGCTGGATACGTTCGGTCCGTTCGATCAGGCCGGCGGCGGCGAGCGCTTCGGTCGTCCTCGTGCGCGCCTCCTCTCGGCTCAGCCCGTGGTAGGCGGCCGGCACCCAGTCGCCAGTCAGGCGCCCTCCGGCATCGAGGACCGGTGGGGGCATCGGGAGCTCGGGGTGTCGGCGCGCGATCGCGAAGTCGACGCCGTCGTGGCGCGGCGTCACCTTGAGCGAGCCGTTGCCGAAGGTGGGGTCGACGGCCTCGTCGGCGATCACCGGCACCTCGCGTTCGACGAGGGGGACGCGCACCGCGCGCCCCACGGCCGCGCGGTGCCGCTCGTCGCCCGGGTGCACGGCGACGGCGACGTCGCCGAAGATCGTCTCCGGCCGCACCGTGGCGACCGTGAGGCCACCGGGGGAGCCGTCGGCCCAATGGTAGGTCAGGTACAACAGGTCGACGGGCTCCTCGCGGTGGAACACCTCGAGGTCGCTGACGGCGGTGCGGAGCTTCGGGTCCCAGTTGACGATCCGGTCGCCGCGGTAGATGAGCCCCTCGCGGTAGAGCTGCACGAAGACCTTCCGGGTGGCGCGGATCGACGCCGCGTCCATCGTGTAGCGGTACCGGCTCCAGTCCAGCGAGAAGCCGCTGAGCGCGATCTGCTCCCGGATCCGCTTCTCGTGCTCCTCCTTCCACTCCTGGACTCGGGCGATGACCTCCTCGCGCCCCATCCGGTCGAGGTCGATGCCCTGCTTGGCGAGCCGCTTGCGGACCTCGACCTGGGTGGATAGGCCCGCGTGATCGATGCCCGGCTGCCAGAGCACCGAGTCGCCCCGCATCCGGTGGCAGCGCACGAGCGCGTCCTGGAGCGTGTCGCTCAGGAGGTGGCCCATGTGGAGCACGCCGGTGACGTTCGGAGGCGGGAGGATGATCGAGAACGCCTTTCCCCTAGGCTCGGAGGGCGCGCGGAAGAGATCGGCCTCGGCCCACCGCTCCTGCCAGCGCCGGTCGATCGCGGCCGGGTCGAGTCGCGTCGGCAGCTCGGCGGGGCTCACGTGACCACCTTGCGGGCGGTGCGGAGCGCCAGCGGCAGGAGGATCGCCAGCTCCGCCGTGCCCAGGAGCGCCAGCGCTCCGAGCCCGGCAGGGCCGCCCATCGCTTGGGAGACGGCCGAGTAGCCGACGAGGGGGATGCCGGCCACGAGGAGGCCGGGGAAGGCGACCGTGAGCATCCACCAGCCGCCGCTGAACATCTGTCCCGAGACCATGCCCGCCTTCGCGCTCCGGCGCAGCAGCAGGCCGATCTCGGTCGAGGCCGCGGCGAGGAGCCCAGGGAGACCGGCGAGCGTGTAGAGGACGAGGAAGGCCGGGGCGAACACCCGCAGGAGGGTGAGACCGAGAACGATGGCGCTCGACAGCCCGTACACGAGCGTGACCAGGAGCAGCTTGCCGGCGAGCAGCGACCGGCCCGTGAGCGGCAGCGCCCGGGTATAGGAGAGACCGATCACCTCCGTTGCGAAGAAGGCCGGGGCGAAGAAGATTGCGAGCAGCTCGGCGGTGGAGACGGCGGCCGAGCCGAGATTCGCGACGGTGGAGGGGTCCGGCTTGAGGCTGAAGGTCGCGAGACCCACCGCGGCCGCGTCGAGCAGCGGCAGCAGCAGCAGGAATCCGAAGCCCGACGTCCGGGAGGCGACGCGCAGATCCTTGCGGAACACGGCGACGCCGGGCGAGGAGAGCCGGAGCGGCTCGCGGCGACCGGGTCCGGCGCTCGTGTCGGCGATCGCGAGCGAGATCCGCCGCGGGGCCACGTACAGCCAGGCCGAGCCGATCACGAACAGGACGGCGTAGCCGAGCAGCACCAGGCCGAGCAGGCCGCCCGAGCTGGGCGGTGGCAGGCTCAGCCCGCCGGCGGCCGCCGGCAGCGCGGCGAACGCGAAGGGGAAGAGGAACAGGACCGCTTCGATCGGGGAGGAGTGGCCGTTGGACAGCGCGCTGAGCGCGCTCATGAACGCCGGCGCGAAGGCGAAGAAGGCGTAGAGCCCGAGCGCCGGGATCGTACCGGCGAGCAGGTAGATCCAGCGGAGCGCGGCCGACCGACGGCCGCCGGGGGCCGCCGCCAGCTTCCGGACGAAGAACCCTCCCGAGGCCAGGGAGAGGACGAGGCCGAGCAGCACGGTCGCGATGCCGCCCGGGATCGCGGCGAGGGCTACGAGAGGGCTGTTCAGCTTGTACCCGATGACGAGGGCGGGTCCGACGATCGCCACGAGCGCCGGCAGGTCGAACAGGCGCAGCACCGCGAAGGTCGCCGCCCCCTCTTTGGAGCTCTTCTCGATGGGCAGCGTCTCGAGCAGCGGAACGGCCCGGCTCGACAGGAAGGTCGGGAGGATCTGGAGCCCCTCGGTCCACAGCAGGCTCAGCTCGACGAGCCAGAGCCCCCCCAGGATCGTAACGTCGTAGACCGGAGTGGGGACGCCGGGACCGAGCAACGCCTGGCCCCGGGAGCTCAGCAGCGCGAGCGTGCCCAGCTGGATGAGCCCGAAGAAGAGCGCGACGGCGATCTTCGACTGGAACACCTGGCGCTCGGCCCGCGCAGTGAGCTCGCCGGCCGGTCCCGTGGGCAGCAGGTTCCCCTGCCGCAGGGCATAGATCGCCTGGAAGCGGAGCTCGCGGTAGATGGGGCGGGAGATGCGGGCCGATTCGCGAAGCTCCACGGCGCCCTACCGGTCCGTGAGCCGCTTCACGGCGGCCGCGACCTCGGCTTCCGCCTCGGTCACTTTGAGGTACACCTGTTCGAGCGTGCTCGAGCCGCCCCCGTGGGCGGCACGCAGCTCGGCGAGACCCCCCTCCGCCCGGAGCCGGCCCCGATCGAGGATCCCGACCCGGTGGCAGAGCTGCTCGGCCACCTCCATCTGGTGTGTGGAGAGCAGGACGCCGCGCTCTCCCGCGGCGACGTAGGCGCTCAGCAGCTCCATCACGATCCGGACCGAGCGCGGATCGAGGTGCTGGAGCGGCTCGTCGAGGACCAGGAGACGGGGTCGGTGGAGCAGCGCCGCGATGAGGAGCACCTTCTGCCGGGTGCCCATCGAGAGTCCGGCGAGCGGTTGCTCGGCAGAGCCGTCGAGCCCGAGGGCGCCAAGATAATCGGCGGCGCGGAGCGCCGTCTCGTCCTGGGGCAGCTTGCGGACGGAGGCGACGAACTCGAGGAACTCCCGGGGTGTGAGGGCGTCGAACAGCAGCGGGCTCTCCGGCACGTACCCCGTGAGCGTGCGCACGGGGAGGGGGGCGAGCATCGGGTCAAGGCCGAAGACGCGGATCTGCCCTCCGGAGGGGGTCAGCAGGCCCACCACGCTCCGGATGGTGCTCGATTTCCCGGCGCCGTTCGCCCCCAGGAGCCCGTAGATCTCTCCGGGCCGGACGGTGAGCGAGAGGCCGTCGACCGCGGTGACCAGACCGTAGCGGATCTGGAGCCCGTGGACCGAGAGCGGGGCGGCTCCGCCTGTGGGCTCCGCCGACACGGCCGGCCGATGGAGGGGCTGTAATAAGTCACACTGCGGTGAAGAGATTCGCATGGACCCCGGCCAGCTCGCCGACGCCGCCTACGCCGGCGTCGCGGTGCTGGGCGCGGCGATGGCCGGCCTGTCCATCGTCGCCATCCGCCGGACGCGCGTGCCCCGGATGTACCTGGTCTCGGTCGGCTTCCTGCTCCTCGCGCTGCAGGGCGTCTACGTGGGCGTGGGGCTCGCCCTAGGCGGCGCCTCGCCCACGATGTTGCTGCTCGTCTCCGCACTGTTCGAGGTCGCGGTCCTGATCGTCCTGTTCCTGGCCACCCTCCTGCGCTAACCTCGCCTCGAACCGACCGGAGTGGGTGCGGTGGCGCAACGGGCGAACGGGACCTGGGCCGAGGTGCTGCTCAGCTTCGTGCAGCGGTACCCCGGCGTCCACCTCCGGGAGATCCGCCGTCGCCTGTCCATCCCGATCGGCACGCTCGACTACCACCTCTACCAGCTCGGGCGCAAGGGACTGATCGCCGTCCGGTTCCAGGGCGGCTACAAGTGCGCCTTCCCGGAGACGCCCGTCGGCTTCGGGACCCCGATCGGGGAGGAGGAGAAGCGGCTCCTCATCCTCCTGCGCCAGTCGGTACCCCGGGCGATCCTCCTCCAGCTGTACCTGGACGGCCCTTCCCCTCCGACGGCGCTCGCCGAGGAGGTGAACGCCTCCGCCGCGAACCTCGCCTACTACCTCAAGCGGATCGAAGGAGCGGCCGTCATCGTCCGGGAGGGAACCGGGCCTACCCGGATCATCCGGATCGCGGACCCGAAACGGATCCACGAGGTCCTGCTCCGCTACCCGCCGCTGCCCGAGGACTCCGTCGACCGGTTCCTCCGATTCTGGTCGGATCTCCACCCATGAGGCCGCCAGTCCTGTTCGACAAGGTTTATCCTCCGCACCCCGCGGTAGGAGGAGTGGTCGAGGGGGCGGCCATGGGCGACAGGCCCGGAGCAGGAGGTTATACGGCGCGTCTTGGGCGCCGCATCGCGATTTTGGGCGTGGCCGGGCTTCTGCTCTCCACGCTCGTGGGCGCGTGCGCGGCGAACGGGGCCCCGTCCCTCTACGCCAGCTCGGCCTACAACAGCGGCGCCGTGCTCGTCCGTTTCCCCACCGACTCACCGAGCGTGCAGCTGGTACAGGACTCCAATCCCACGGTCAACTCGATGCTCAACGTCACCCATGTCCTTGAGCTCGCCCCGCTGAACAGCACCCATCCCCTGGTGTATCTGGCGGCCGACCCGGCCTCGACCTCGGCCTTCAACGTCTCGCAGTCCGGCGGCGTGGGGCGGTTCGATCTCGGCCTCAACGGCACCCTGGGCGTCCGCTACGCCGGCTTCAACCTGTGGTCGGGATCCGGCCCGAGCCTCTCGACGCTCGCCACCAACCCGGCCAAGGGGCAGGCCGAGCTCGCGATCGCGTACCGGGTCCTCCCCACCACGACCAACGTCCAGGGCGTGAGCCTCAACTGGAGCATCCAGGACTGGCCGTGGCTGTCGGCGAGCGACCTCCTCGGACTCGAGCTCGAGTTCGCGGTGCCCAACGGGACGGGCTTCAGCTCGTGCCTCGGCGCCGCGGCGACCTGCTCGGGTTCGGCCCTCGCACCGGGCGGGATCGTCTGGAGCTCCTCCACCACGGGTAGCGTGGGCTCGGCCGCACCCGACGGCACCGTGGCCAGCCTCTCCTGGAACTCGACGGCGGCCGCCGCCACCCACCACCGGGTCGGGGTCACGGCCGGAACCTTCTACGCCTCGGCCGGGGTCGACCGGGTGACGCTCGCGATCCCGGGCAACGGGAGCTCCAACGTCAATGGGAGCGCCACCTTCCTGCTCCAACTGCCGCTGCCGCCCGCCCCGCTCACGGTGAGCGGGAGCCTGCCGCTCTACGTCGCCGCCCTCGTCGGCGGCTCGCTGCTGGCCCTCATCGCGGTGGGCCGCGCTCGGCGACGCGACCGCGAGCTGCTCGAGACCCTCTAGGGCATCGGCCGGGAATCGTCGGGGGCCGCGCGCCTCGTCGGACGGGTCTGCGGGAACAGCAGGATCTCCTTGATGGACTCGATCCCGAGCAGGAACATGATCGCCCGGTCGACGCCGAGGCCTACGCCGGTCGCCGGCGGCATGCCGTACCGGAGCGCTTCGACGAAGTCGGTGTCGAGCGCGTACGCCTCCTCGGACCGGCCTCCCAGCTGGCTGCGGAAGCGCGACTCCTGCTCGAGCGGATCGTTGAGCTCGGTGTAGGCGTTGGCGAGCTCGACGTCGCGGCAGTACAGCTCGAACCGCTCGACCCGACCGGGTTTGGAGCGGTGCCGCTTGGCGAGCGGGGTCGTCGATTGCGGATGGTCGAGCACGAACGTCGGCCGCACCAACGTCGGCGAGACGAAGTGTTCGAACAGCTTGTCGAGCGAGACCCCGGCCGGAGCGTCCTCCGGGATCGTGGCCCCACTGGCCCGGGCGCGCGCGGCCAGGTCCTTCGGCGGCAGGTCGAGGATGCCGGAGGCGCCCATCTTCGCCTCGAGCGCCTCGCCGAAGTCGATGGCGGCGAACGGGGGCTGGAAAAGCTCGGGGGCTTCGCGCGCCGAGGGGAGCTCGGGGAAGTGCTCGGCCGCGTACCGGGCGAGGCGGGCGTACAGCCGCTCGATGAGCCCGCGCATGTCGGTGTAGTCGGCGTACGCCCAGTACGCCTCCAGCATCGTGAACTCGGGCGAGTGGATCGAGTCGAGGTCCTCGTTCCGGTAGACGTGGCCGAGCTCGAAGACGCGCTCGAAGCCACCGACGAGCAGCCGCTTGAGCGGGAGCTCGAGGGAGATGCGGAGCTGGAGCTCGCTGTCGAGGTAGCGCGAGTGGGTGCAGAACGGCGCGGCGGCGGCGCCTCCGGCCACCGGGACGAGGCCGGAGGTCTCGGCCTCGAGGAACCCCTCGGAGTCGAAGAACCGGCGCAGCTCGCGCACGAGCTCGGAACGGGCCGTGAAGCGACGGCGCGTGGCGGGCGAGCTCAGGAGCTCGACGTACCGCTGCCGGAGCCGGAGCTCCGGGTCGCGCACCCCGGCGTGCTTTTCCGGCGGCGGATGGATCGCCTTCGAGAGCAGCTCGACGGAGCGCACCTTGATCGAGGGCTCGCCGCGCTTGGTGACGGCGGGGACGCCCCTCGCCCCGACGATGTCGCCGGGATCGAGCTCCGCGAGCGTCCGGGCGTACCCCTCGCCCATCGACTCCCCGGTCAGGAACAGCTGGATCGAACCGATGCCGTCCTCGATGTCGGCGAAGGTGCTCTTGCCGTGCTCGCGGATCGTGCGGAGCCGGCCGGCCACGCCCAGCTCCTGCGAGTCCTCCGAGCCGGGGAGGAGGTTCGCGCAGGCCTCCCGGGCCTGCACCGTGCTCACGCGGGCCGGGAACGACCAGGGGTACGGCTCGGCCCCCCGGGCGCGGACCCGTTCGACCTTGGCAAGCCGCTCGGCCTCGAGGCGGGTGTTCTCCTCGGGAGCTTCGGTCACAGGCCGTCGGTCCGGGCGCCGCCCGGACGATAATCGTTACGGCGCCTAGTTCGGCGCGGACTCCAGGATGAGCCGCTCGGTGCTCCCCTGGGGCCGGATGAGGAGCAGCTCCTCCGGGGTGGCCGGCAGGTTCCCCTCGGCCGGCTTGGCCGGGGAGTGGAGCAGCAAGAAGGTGCCGAAGAAGAACTCGGCCGTGGCGTCGCCGCCGCCGATCCCGTAGCTCACGTAGTCGCTGAAGTAGACGTGCAGCTGCGCCGAGCGGTGGGCCCGCAGCGACTCGAGCAGCTTGGAGAACGCATCCGGTCCCTGCCGCTGGAGCTCCTCGACTAGGTCGCGGAGCAGCGGGCGCTGGGACAGCCCGCCGAGCCCGTCGTAGGCGAGGTAGAGCGCCGGCCGGGGCTCGAGCGCCATCACGTCGACGCGGAGCACGCCGTCGACGGCCTTGGTGCGCATTGAGGTCGGCCTACCGCCCTACTGTTAAGAGCGCTTCGGCCGCCCCGCTCGTCGGTGGACGCGCCCTAGTGGCCGTGGCCGCCGCCCCCGCCGCCGGGCGGCGCGGGCGGGGACTTCTTCGACGCGATGACGTCGTCGATGCGGAGCACCATGGTGGCGACCTCGACCGCCGAGCTCAGCGCCTGGCGCTTGACGCGCAGCGGCTCGACGACCTTGAGCGCGACCATGTCGGCCGCCTTGCCATCGGCGAGGTTGACGCCGATGTTGCGGTTGGCGTGGGCGCCGCCGTGCGCGCCGCGGAGCTCGATGAGCGTGTTGATCGAGTCGTAGCCCCCGTTCTCGCTGAGGGCCCACGGGACGACCTCGAGCGCCTGGGCGAACGCCTCGAGCGCGAGCTGCTCGCGGCCGCCGACGCTCGGGGCGAACTGCCGGAGCTTGACCGCGAGATCGATCTCGGTCGCGCCGCCGCCGGGACAGATGACCCCGTCCTCGATGACGCTCGCGACGACCTTGAGGGCGTCCTCGAGCGCGCGCTCGACCTCCTGGGTCACGTGCTCGGTGCCGCCGCGGATCAGGATCGAGACCGAGCGCGGGTTCTGCGCGCCGGTGATGTAGGTCATGTGCTCGTCGCCGACCTTCTTCTCCTCGACCTCCGCCGCGCGGCCGAGGTCGGAGGCGGACAGCTCGCGGATGCCGGTCACGATCTTCGCGCCGGTGGCGCGGGCGAGCTTCTGCAGGTCGCTCTCCTTGACCTGCTTGACGGCGTAGATGCCCTCCTTGGCCAGGTAGTGGAGGACGACGTCGTCGATGCCCTTCTGGCAGACGACGACGTTGGCGCCGGCCGCCTTGACCGACTCCACCATCTTGCGGAAGGTGCGGTCCTCCTCGTCGAGGAAGCCCTGGATCTGGGTGGGCGACTTGATGTTGATCTTGCTCTCGATCTCGGTCTTCTTGATCTCGAGCGAGCTGTTGAGCAGCGCGATCTTCGCGTCCTTCACGTGACGCGGCATGCGCGGATGCCCGCGCTCCTTGTCGAGGATGACGCCCTCGATGAGGCTGGTGTCGTCGATCGTGCCGCCGTGGCGCTTCTCCAACTTGATCTGGGAGGTGTCGGCGACGACGCGGTCGTTGCGCTTCTCGGTGATCTTCTTGACCGCGTCCACCGCGATGCGGGCGAGCTTGTCGCGGGAGCCGAAGACGCCCTTGGAGCCCATGGCCGTCGTGGCGACGTCGACGAGGACGGCGTCGTCCTCGGGCTTGACCTTCGTGCCGATCTCCGCCTCAAGGAGGCGCCGGCCTTCCTGGAGTCCGAGCTGGAAGCCGCGGACGATGACGGTCGGGTGGATGTTCTGCTCGAGCAGGCCCTCGGCGCGCTTCAGGAGCTCGCCGGCGATGACCACGGCGGTGGTGGTGCCGTCGCCGCACTGCTGGTCCTGGGTCTTGGCGACCTCGACCAGCATCTTGCCGGCCGGGTGCTCGACGTCGACCTCCTTGAGGATGGTGACGCCGTCGTTGGTGATCGTGATGTCGCCCATCGAGTCCACGAGCATCTTGTCCATGCCCCGCGGGCCGAGCGTGGAGCGGACCGCGTCGGCGATGGCGCGCGCCGCGGCGATGTTCGAGTTCGCGGCACCCTTGCCGCGCTCGCGTTCGGTTCCTTCCTTGAGCACCAGAATGGGCGTCCCTTGCATCATAGGCTATCCGAACGGGTGACCTTTCGGTTGTATAAGAACGTACCCTAGGGGGGGGCTTCGGGAATTAATCAAGGCCGGGAGCCCGCTGGCGGGGGAATTCTTTCCCAGCCGTCAGATTAAATTCCCAACGATCGAAAGAGAGTCCCCGCCCTGACGGGCGGGCGCCTGGTGGCGGGGGCATCTGGTTCGCGGTTCCCCCGACGAAGGATCCGTGCCCTCGAAGCGAGGTCTTCCTCGCGCGGGTCCGGTGCCGAGTCAGAGACCTGGTGTAAGTCCGAGTCACAACGATCCCTCCGAGGCCACCTCGGTCGAGGGCTGGCTGGGGACGGGGTCAATAGGTAGGAGCTCCGACGCGGACTCAGCCACTCTATTGGCCGGGATGGAGGGGATACCAAGCGGCCCCGGCGGCAACCCGTGAAGCGCGGACTGATAAATCACGACCCCAACGTTGTAGGCCAAGATCTTCGCGAGAAGCTCATTCACCCGCGCGAGCGGGTTGCGCGAGAGCAGAGGCTCCCCGAGCTTCCGCTTGATCGCGGAGAAGGTGGCCTCGACGTTGCTCCTGCGGTGGTAGATTTCGTCGAAGCGGTCCCGGTTAAGCATGAACTCATGGAACTTCCGGTTCCACATCGGGGCCCTCTTCGAGAGGCCCCGACTGTTCGACTTGAACGGAATGTACGGGTCGAAGCCGAGTGAGGCAGCCCCGTCCAAGTTGCTTCGACCCAAGTATGCCTTGTCGGCGACGACCACCGAAGGGGTCTGGCCAGAGGCCTTGACTCTTGAGAGTAGAGGCAAGAACTGGGAGTAGTCCGCCCCATGCTCGTCTGTGATTGTTACGGCCTGGACGATGTGGGTCTTGACCCCAATCGCAAGGTGGGCCTTCACCCACCCGTGGCGGCGCGTGGGATCGTGCTTCTCCGTGAGGTAAGCTCCCATCGAACTCGTACTGAAGCCCGACGAGTCGATCGCGACCGTTCCTTTGTCCTCAATCTCCCTCAGCACGAGGGAGCTTTGCTCGATCAGGCCGAGTAGGATATCGGTCGCCTCGGCCCGGTTGAAGAACCGAGAGGGGGCAGTGTAGTTGGGGACCCGGGGGAGGATTCCCTTCCCGTCCTGGTAGAGGGCAAGAAGCAGCCCGCGCGCCCGTCGAGAGGACTGGGCTATGTGCACCTTCCGGACTGCGAAAAGAATCTCGGTCCTTAGCGGAATGGCAGGGCGGCCGCGCCGGGTCACTCTCGGAGGGGCTTCGCTAACGGTGCCGAGGAGGTCCCAAAGCAGGGCGTCGAAGACCCGGTGCTCTTGTTGCTGACCCAAGTCATAGGCGCGAGAGTCGGCCTGCTTGTACGACGGTCTCTTCGACTGAGTTAGCGACTCGTCGAGGATCGGGGGAGGATTGGGATCTAGCCACCGAACTGTCGCGAGGACGTGCTTGCAGGGGGTCCTGTTTTCTCTCCAGTAGGTGCAGTCGCAACTCCATCCCTCGTCCACGATGACGACAGAGTATCGACGCTCCCCGTCGAGCGACCTGACTTCAAAGACGAGTCTCCCCTGCGGGCGAACTGCCTCTTTGTGCGAAGAGAGGAGGCGGATGGCGCGCTCGCCAAGCTCCTCGGTCCACGGTCCTCGCGTCCCTAACATAGGCCTATAGTTAGGCCTATACAAGTTCCAGTATTTAGTGATTAGGTCTATTCTTCGGCCTCTAGATAGGCCACTTATATGCTGGGGAGTTCTGGACAGGCCGGGGGCGTAATGCGTGCCGAAGGATTTTGAATCGAAGGTATTTCGAGCGGCTCCCGCGACAGAGTCGTTGAAGACCACCGTACCGCTCGCGGTGGCAACCGTACTGGGGCTTGCGCCCGGTGATTCACTCGTCTGGGCGGTCGATGTGTCTTCTCGCTCCGCCGTGGTGCAGAAGAGAACGGAAACTTCCTCGCGAAACGGATCGCGCCGCAAATCCTGACGCCGGCGGTAGGGCGGCTCACCCTGAAGGGGTCTTTCAGTTTCGGTAGGCGTATCGCTCGACCCCTTTCTTACCAGGCCAAGTTCTCGACGGAGCTCCGGAGGCGGTCCTTCGGGCCTATCCCGCGGGCCGACGAGGCGCGGCAGGCTGCGGAACAGCTGCCCGCGTTGGTGCCTGCGCCTTTATTGGTCACCCCGTTGGTCAGCCAATCGGTACGGGTCCGAGGCAGGCACCTTCTGGCAAGCTGGTCCAGCTTCGGATCCGGGCCACTACTTTCCAGTTCGAATCTCGCGAGAGGCGATTCAGCGCTTTCGAGGGGGAATCCCCCTCGGAACTCGCGAGGGATGGTGAGCCTGACCCGCACTGATTTTCACTCCTTTGCGAGGCTCCACCTTGTGGTTCCGCCCTGATTCCTGCCTCCTACGGCCTTTCCTTCCCACTTGAGGCCGATCCGGTGTTCGATGTCCCTCCGAGCCTTGCGGTGGTTCGTCCCGGTTGTCTTTGCGATCGGGGTGTCTGCGGGATCGATGAAAGAGAGCTTGCGACCCAGGAATCGTTCGTGGAGTTCGGTCGTTGTGTGAGCGTATCCGGACTCCGAATCAAGCGTCAGGATCCAGTCCCGAACATCCTGCCACTTGGGCGGACGGCCGGCCCCTCCCGGTGCCGCGGGCCGGTCGTGTCCCCGACCTGCAGGCGAGAGGGTTGAGCGCGGGATCGGCTCCGGAGAGCTGCCGTCCAGCACCGCCCCGAGCCTCTTGATGAGGAACTCGATCGTCGCAGGTCGAGGGTTTCGAATCTCGGCGTAGTCGACGTGTCCGTCGAGGGTCCGAATCGGGAATCGCACTACCTCTTCTCTTCGATCTGCTGCGCTCATGTCGGCACCTTCTGGCAACAATGGCAATGGCTTTCATAGTCATAAAGGTGTTGTCGCTTTCATGCGTTCGTCGGGTGACAGACGCCAAATGCCACTATTAAAGCGATATCGTAAACGAATCTCGGTTTGGACTCCGGCCTGTCGGTGGAGTAGCCTGAAGACTCAGCAGAAGTAAAGAGTCATGGACCTTCGAGGGAAGCGGTGGGGAAGACGGCTGAAAACGTTGACTCTTTCGCCCAAGGCGTCTACCACGTGAGGACCCAGACCCCCGATGCGGTAAGGGGCCGGTCCGACCGGGTCGAACTCGTGCAGGAGGCCGTGAAGGAGAATATCGAGCGCTGGAAGAAGGAGCACCCGCCGGGGAGTCCGCCTGCCAGGATCGGGAAGTGAGGTAGGCGTCGAGGCGAGATGCCGGTTCACGCGGTTCGAAAGCCCTGTCCCTACTGTGACCATAACGTCGAGCTGGTCCCTCCGTTCGAGAGCGGTTCGAGACTTACTTTCGTCACCCCGTGCCCCCGGGAGGTCTGCGATAAGCAGCTCCTAGTCCTTGCTCTCCGAGGCCGCGTGACGACCATACACCGGCCCCGCAAGTTTCGCCTCGCCAACCGAATGCGCGATGAGTCTGAGGCTCATCGCCAGGTTGCGCTGCTGGCCGAGGAGGCCTGTGAGAGCGCGTACCTTCACGCCCTCCGCGCCGCCGCTGTTACCCTCAGGGTCGCCTGCCAACTCTTCGCTGCGTCTGTGATTTTTGGGGATGACCCGAACGCAGAGAGCACGCGCAGAATGAGACCTATGATCGATCAGCTCGAGGGAAAGCATCCACCTGGAGACCTTCCAGAGGTACGACGCCGAGAGGTCGCAACCTCGCTCCGGTTCGTAACCCGTCTTGGGGACACTGCAGCTCATCCGAACGTGCCTGCAGACTGGCGGCTTCAGCCTATCCCTTCGAACGTGGCCGACGGGATCGCCGCGGCTGAGAAGCTCGTTGCGAATACGATGGGGTGGCCTCTGTGAGCCTCGCCGACCCTTGGACGGTGTTTGACTTCCAGGTGGCCCTCAAGGTAATCAAGCACATCAGTTCGGGCATCTATCGGACGCCAGGCGGTGCGATCAAAGAACTGGTCAACAACGCATTCGACGCCCAGGCGACCGTTGTCCAAATCGACACGGATCGCCCCTCGGCCAAGTCGATAGTCGTTCGTGACAACGGGATTGGAATGACTGCGTCGCTCGTCGAGCGAGCGTTCCAGCACATCGGGGCGAGCATCAAGGTGAGTCAGGAGAGTCCGTACGAGGGCAAGATTGATCGGCAAGTCATCGGCCAGTTCGGAATCGGGATTCTCGCCTCGGCGCACGTGAGCAAACAGGTTCGGATTGAGACCTTCCCTAAGGGCGAGGAGAAGGGACTGCTCATCGAGCTTGATCTCCGCCCTTACTTCGAATATGAACAGCAGATCAAGACTCTAGAAGAGTTCACCGGCGGAACGGTTCGGTACAAGGAGATCGCAAGGGCTGGGCGCACCGGGACGACAGTAAGCCTCTACAAAGTAGAACGGGGCTCAAACTTCCATCGAGCCATCACGAAGAAGGGCCTGAAGCTGGCCGAGTATCCTGCGGACTCGCGGAGTACTGCCGACGAAGGGACGAGGATGCACCGATTCGTCGAGCGTCTTGAGAAGGAGCCGAACTGTAGGTCAATCGAACGGCTGCAGGGGAGGGATCAGCTGCTGTGGGAGCTGGGGGCCATCTCGCCAGTCGAGTACCTCGAAGGCGGCCCAATTGACCCCGCCTTCCTCAAGGGAAGGGTCAAGGAGATCGTCGACGACATCGTGGCCCGTACAAAGGCGCTGAAGTTCAAGGTGTACTTGGACGGCATCCAAGTCCGCAAGCCGATCCTGCTTCCGACGCCCAAGATTCGACAACTCAAGTGGGACCTCGATAACCCCGAGCTTCTTCAGGACATTCGGGTGTTCCCTATTGAGTTCGAGAGCAGGAAGCCGGAGATCAAAGCAGAAGGCTACATCCTCTTCCAGCCGAACCACGTCCAGCCGAAGGAGATGCAGGGGCTCTACCCGAAGGTTAGGTTCGTCGGGGTCGGGAAGTATGAGAACAATCTCTACGAATCGCTAAGGGGTGAACACCCGCTTCATCGTCCCCGACTCTCCGGTGAGCTCTACGTACTCTCAGGCCTTGGCGATGCAATCAACCTCGATCGGTCGGGGTTTATCGAACTCGACACTGAGTTCCAACTGCTGCGAGACAACCTCGTGCAGGTGTTTTCCGGAGGTGAGAATCCGATCAATCGGCAGGTAAAGCAAGCATCGTCGCAACACAGTGCAAGCGTGCGTGAAGTTCGACGTAAATTCGAAGATGAGCTCCTACATCAGGACATTAGGGAAGCCGCCAAGCAGTTCACACCGTCCTCAAAACTGGAGATCTCACAGCCCCCGCCTAAGCGAGAGGTTCGCTGGATTCGCTATCCCTCCGTTTCAGTGAATCCCGACAGCGGCGAGGTAGTGGTCGCTGAAGGAGAGGACAATCCCCGGCTCGTTCGAGCTATTCTCGCCGTCGACAAGTTCCTCTCCCGACGGCCGGACGGAGAGAAACTTAGGCGCGAACTTGCCGAGTTCCTTCTCGAGCAACTCAGCGAGACCTAACCCGTTGGAGGTTACGCGTCCCAGAGACGCTGGATCGCCTCGCTCTCTTCCTCGGAAATTAGCGCGCATCCAGTCTCGGATTGCAGGCCGAGCAAGGCGCTCATCAGTTCTTGCCTGAACTCCAGGGTGAGCCCGGCGAGATGCCCGTTCTTCACCAGCCGGTTCTCGGGCTTTCGGCTTTCTTCCCACATGAACTCCCGGAACTCATGTAGCCGCTCGAGAGGCGATCCCGGCTCCCGAGCGATCAGGGCCTCGACCGTCTTGTCGCGTCGAACCAGCGTGCACGTCCAGCAACCGAACCTTAGGCTCGTATCCCCGTAGAGCGCGTATACGTCCTGGGTCGGCCACCCAGCGAGTGGCGCCACAAAGTGGAGGAAATCCCACACTTTGCAGGTTTTCCATTCGATAACCGGCGCGAAGTACGTGATGTTCGAGCCCTTCGGCCCCTTCTGAGCCCAGTAGTCCTGGCCGCACTCTCCCCCATTCGTGCACGCGGCGACGAGCCTCCCTGTCCGGCCGGAGCTCTCCCCGTAGCGTACCCCGGTTAGGACGGCAGTCGGCTTGCCTGAGTTAACGTACGTAGCCGCGGGAGCGATCTTGAGACGCCGAGTACACCAGCGGAATTTCGGCTTAGGCGGGGGATAGCCCTTGCCGATCATTCTGACCCAGAATCGGTCCTCTACCTTCGGTCGGACGATTCGCGTGTGGATCGGCAGTCCGCGCTGCCGAGCGAAGGCCCGGAGATGGCAGAGGAACGAGGCAGCGGCCTTACGCATCGCGGGGATCTCCATCAATGTGTCCGAATAGACGATGTCGAGGTGGGGCGGATGTTCGAGCTCGGCCACGTAATCCGCTGCGAGAAGGGCAGTTAGCGTGCTGTCCTTCCCACCCGAGAATGTAACCACCCAGCGAGGCAACTGGCGACCTGCAATCTCATCGAAAACGCGTTCTGTCTTGCCGTAGAGGGCAAGCAGTTCCCGGTCAGTGCCCTGGCGAAGCGCCTCCTTGACCGATTCGACTGGCGCTGTGGGGAGGCGAGGCGGCGGCGCAATCTGGATTAGCTCTGATTGAACGCCGTCGTCCAACGGGCCACCACGGTCTTCCACACCCGGCAGCGCATTTGTCCTGAGGAGCGTAGCCAAGGTGCCGCCCTTACCATTCGGCTTACCAATAAGCCCTTAGCAACTGACGCGCGATGAATGCCGTACTCGTCGGAGGAACCCCCGCTCACCTGGCAAAAACCTCCCCCCCTCCGTCCCGGTAAGAGGTCCTGCGGAACTCGAACCCAGGAGAGCGAGAGCCGACGAGATACAACTCACGAGGCACTTACGTGGCCGAGCACCCCATCAAGTGACGTAGATGTACCAGATGTACGACGTAACCTCATTGACCGAAAACGACGTGATTGTCAGGACACAGACAGCGTAGTACAGACCGGGCGTAGTGGTTGAGTAGGACGTAGCGCTAAACGAAAGCGTAGCGGGGACGTAAATCGAGCTTTGAATCGCGTTAGCGTTCCAAGTTGTTGGATTGTTTGGGATTGTCCAAGCCAGCGTGTACTTGCAAGTTGGGTTGCCAGTACACGCCTGGGTTGGTGAAGCCGACCCGATCGCAATCAGATAGCCGTTATCTGTGAACCCCCCACCTTGGGCGATCACAGGGGCATCCCAGGGGAAAGCAATCCAAACCGCTTCGTTCGCGATTCGAATGAAATAATTTCCCGCGGTATAGTCCATGTAGTAGCCGTGCGGGCTCGTGGGGAGGGTGTAAGGACTTACTGCCTGGGCTAGAGTTCCCCATGACTGGATCCGCGAACCGCCGCCAAATGCGTTCGCAAACTGGAAGTCCCACTGCGGGAAGCTCTGGGAAGTGGCAATGTTGTAGACTTCTTCGTATCCTGTGTACCCGACCTCGTTAACTCCGTTGCAATCGTAACTGGCGTCAACATTGAAGTTCGCGGCCGTGTCGGAAAGCGAGTTAGTGTTAGACCAAACCAATGTTCCTCCCAAGCCGCCCGTGTAGACATAAAGGTCGAGATAGCTGCCTGTGAGCTTCATTTCGTACGTGTAGGTCGTGTCAGGCAGAAGGCTCGCTGCATTCGGAGTGTAAGTGTAGCTGATGCTGCAGCCCGGGGTCGAAGATGTGCCTACGGACCAAGAAAGCGTCCAGGTGTCCACGCCTTGACAGAATGAGTAGAGTGTCGTCGGGCAGTAGTCGGAAGCCATTCCGAGTTGGTCGTAGTGTCCACCTGTGTCCCACGCAGAGAGTAGGACATAGTAGAAGTCCCCGTAGTGGGGTCCAGAGCTAGGGGTCCCGAGGTCGGAGTAGACGTAGCTCGCCGTGTAGCTCGTCCCGGAGAAGTACGAGCCGATGTAGTAGTGCGTGCTCAGCGTCCTTGGCGAAGGAGTCCGTGCGGGCTGCGGGGGAGCGGGATACGGAGCAGGCCCAATGGGACCACAGTACGACGTGCAGGGAGCCATGCTGGTATAGCCGCTGCTATTATTGAAGTTGAGTGCGTTGCAACCGCCCGGACAAGCGCTAATTGGAGAGCTTTGATTCAGCAGCCCTCCCAATGGATTCGCTCCTTGGTGCGTGCCGGTAAGAGAGGACGTGGGTCCGCCCAGGCCACCAATCAAGAACAGTAGGACTACCCCTGCTACCGCTAACGAATAGATCGTCATTCCTCTTGTCCTACCGTCGCGAAATGAAGCGCGATGATCCAAGCTGGCTAAGTGGACGGGGGCGGACCCCACCCCGGAGGCGGCGTGGGGGTGCAAGTAGGGGGTTCACACGGTGAATATCCCCCCGTCGAGTTCAGGGATTGAAACCAAGAGATGTTACCTCCGCCCGGAGCCGAACTCGAAGGAGGATTCGTAGTCGAGTTTAGCGGGGTGACATGTTGCCGAACTTGAGCAATCCCGCCGTGCGACAACTGCACGGCCAATGAACTGCCGAAAAGCAGACACGTCAAGATGCCGATTACCAGGACGGGCAATGAAAGTAGAGTCCGCTTGCCACTTATCGCCCCCATGCTGGTGCGGGAACGAAGCGGATAGCTTGCGCTGGTTCTACGACCCGAGCAAACTAACTGCATACAAGTACGGTATGCAGCTCATGTGGATAAGAGTGCGCTTTTCGCAGGTCAGCGACGAGACGCCAGCCCCAACGGCCAGCGCCCAGATTTCCGAGCTTTCCGGAGCGATGGTCTATGCTCGCCGGCTACCAGGCTGTTCCGATCCTGGAGAGTGGAGTAAATTCACAAACTTGGGGTCGGATTCCCGACGGCTGCTGCGGTCCCCACAATCCCGAAGCGGGGCCCTTCACCATAGGCTCGGGAGTGAGGCCTCTTGGACATTCTAAGGAGCACGCCGCAATGCGCCGGAACACCCAGTCGAGGCTTGTTTCCATTGCTATTCGACCGGGCGAGATGGGACCCCTAGCCCTGCTCGGGAACGAATATATTCCCAAGTCGTCGAATTCTTTCCCAGCAGCCGGGTCTCGGAGGTTAAAATCCCAAAGCCCTAGGGGGGGCTTTGGGGGTTTATTCCCCTCCAGGCAGCCGTTGGGAATCAATTCCCGTTTGTGGGAGTTTATTCGGGTTCATGGCGGTCACGCGGAATCCAGCCTCGTGCCTCTGTCCGGGGGGAAGCACAGCGCCTCGACCGGCGATTCTACTAGTACCCGTTAGTGCAGGATGGGTACACGATCCCACATCGCTCCCGAGGCGGCTTAGCGCATCGGCCCCCTTAAGTACCAGGGAGCTGTCATAGCCTTGGGTGTGCCGGCTGGGGGATTCGAACCCCCGAAGCCCTACAGCGCCAGGTCCAAAGCCTGGTGGGTTTGACCGCTCCCCAAAGCCGGCACTCCTCCCAGGGGCGGCCCACATATATTCCTTTCGGCCTTTACTTGGGTTCAGGGAGTCCTTACCGCGAGTTTGGGCAGGCCCGCAAGCCACTCGGGTCCGATCTGGCGCCTACTCAGTGCCCCGTGCTCGACGTAATTGCCGACAAGATGTACAGGTTCGCTGAAAATTCCGCCATATAATATAGGCGAGTAATTCGACGATTTCATTTTAGGATTTTTGATTTCGCAATTACTCAAACAAAGAGTAAGGTTGATATCGAGGTTAACATTTAGGCTGGGCAACGGCTGATGGGACATGGCTTCGATTGGAAGGGCCGAATACCCCGAGCTCATCCCCTCAGACGCATTTGATATCGCCGAGAAGATGGGCAAAGGGAGCGTGAAAACTGCCAACGGACTAGCATCCGTCATGGGGTTAGGCAGTACCGATTCTGGGTACTTCTACCACCGAGTCGCCGCTCTAACCAAGTACTACGGTGTGGTCGATCGCAGCAAGCTGAGTGTCTCA
>DASYZY010000040.1:0-2609 GCA_035945735.1 Thermoplasmata archaeon | reverse complement strand
CCCGGCTCGGGCCCGGATCGATCCGTCAGGCCGGGACGGGCGAGATCGTCCTCGGTCGTCCCACCCCGGCGGCCGAGGCCACCGCCGCCGAGCAGTTCGAGGCGCTGTTCACCTCGGCGGGTTTCACGGTGCGCCGGGTCGTCGACTTCGAGCGCGAGGTCTGGCGCAAGCTCCTGGTCAACGCGGCGATCAACCCGGTCAGCGCCGACCACGGGGTGCCGAACGGACGGCTCGCCGACGAGCCGTGGCGGGGCCAGGCCGAGGCGCTGCTCCTCGAGGCGCTCGAGGTGAGCCGGGCGGAGGGCTTCGAGTTCTCCGAAGGCGAAGCCGAGGCCGAGCTGTGGAAGGTCGTGCGGGCCACCGCGGCCAACCGCTCCAGCATGCTCCAGGACCTCCGTCGCGGCCGACCGACCGAGATCGACGCCATCTCCGGCGAGCTCTTGCGTCGGGGAAAGTCGCACGGCCTTACCCTGCCGGCGACCGAGCGCGCGTTCGAGCGGATCGAACGGCGCACGCGGGCGCGAACTCCCGCCGGAACGTAGTCGCGGGTTTCCGGAAACAGCACTCTCGCAAGGGTCTTACGCGGGCGCCCGTGAGGCGCCGACGGTGGAGAAGCGAAGCGTGCGTCAGGCGACCGTCCGGGGTCGCCGCGTGCTCGTCCGCGTCGACTTCAATGTCCCGCTGACCGCCGGCGGCGAGGTGGCGGACGACCGGCGGATCGTGGAGGCGCTGGCCACCGTGCACCATCTCCAGACCGCCGGAGCCCGCACCATCCTGATGTCGCATCTCGGTCGGCCCGGCGGGCGGCCGGACCCCAAGTTCTCGCTTCGGCCCGTCGCCCGGAAGCTGTCGTCGCTCCTGGGCCAGCCGGTGCCGCTCGCCAGCGATTGCATCGGGATCAACGCGCTCCAGGCGATCACTCGGATGCAGAACGGGGGCGTCCTCATGCTCGAGAACCTCCGGTTCCATCCGGGGGAGGAGGGGAACGACCCGACCTTCGCCCAGGAGCTCGCCCAGCTCGGCGAAGTGTTCGTGGAGGAGGCGTTCGGCGCGGTGCATCGGGCGCATGCCTCGACGGTGGGCCTGCCCAGGCGCCTGCCCGCCTTCGCCGGACTCTTGGTCGAGCGCGAGGTGCGCGAGCTCTCCCGGCTCCGGGACGAGCCCGAACATCCGTACGTCGCCATCCTGGGGGGCGCGAAGGTGGCGGACAAGCTGCCGATCCTCAACGGGCTCATCGGACGGGCCGACGCCCTCCTGCTCGGCGGCGCCCTGGCCTTCCCCTTCCTGGCCCAGCGCGGGCTCTCGACCGGGGCGAGCCCGCCCGAATCCGGGCTGGAGGCCGAGGTCGCCCAGCTCCTCCAGCGCGCCGAGCAGAACGGGAGCACCATCGAGCTACCGGTGGACTGGCTGGGCGAGCGACCGGGGTCGAACGAGGTCTTGGCGGTCGCCGCCACCGAGGTCCCGCCGGACCTGCTCCTGCGCGACGTCGGGCCCCGCACGCGGGACCGGTTCTACGCTCGACTCACCGGCTCGGCCAGCGTCTTTTTCAACGGGCCGCTGGGAAAGGCGGAGGATTTCCGGTTCACCCCGGGCACCCGCGAAGTGCTGGCCGGGCTCGGCACGCTGCCCGGCTACCACGTGTGCGCCGGCGGCGATAGCGCCCGGATCGCGCACGACCTCGGGGTCGAGTCGGCCTTTCAGTACATCAGTACCGGCGGCGGCGCGGCGCTGGAGTACGTCGCAGGCCTCGAACTGCCCGGGCTGGACGCGCTGCCCGACGCCTAGAGCTACCGGCTCGGGGCGGGCCGGCGAGCGCCGGGTCGATGCTGGCCAGGAGCCACTGGATGTAGGGCTCGTGCGCCCGGGGGACCTTGATCTCAAGGAGATCGGGGACCTCGTAGGAGTGCTCGCGCGCCAGGAAGCGCAGCAGCGCGCCGAGCTTCTTGCCGGAGGTCTTCAGCAGGAGCGCGTGCTCGCCGGCGTGCTCGATCCGCCCTCTCCACCAGTAGCGCGATCGGATGGGCCAGTCGCTGGCGCAGGCCGCGAGCTTGCGCTCGACCGCGGCTTGGGCCAACCGCTCGGCCTCCGCCGCATCGGCCGCGGCCACGTAGACGAGCCGTATCCGGTCCTCGGCCCCGGTCGGGTCGAGCGGGGGCGCGGTCACGCGGCCGCCCGCGGGCGATCGGGCCGCGAGAAGTCGTAGGCCTTGAGCGAGAGGTCGGCCAGCCGTACGACGGCGGCGCGCGCCGGGATCGGCGTGATGTTGCGCATCCGCTGGTACTCGGTCTCCGCCTGCCAGGTCGAGGCGTTGAGGAGGAGGACGCCGCGATAGCGATCGGCGCCGAAGGTGTGGGCGTGGCCGGTCACGAGGATCTCGGGCACCGGATCGATGAGCAGCCCATCGGTGGGCAAAGGGGCGAGCGGGGTGCGCCCCCCGTAGATCGGGGCGAGGTGGCGCATGATCAGCATCCGCTTCATCACCTCCGTGGGGTGGCCGTAGTCGGCGCCGGGCAGCGCCGGTATGAGGTCGTCGAAGCTGCGGCCGTGGTAGGCCGCGACGACGGTCCCCTCGAGCGCGAAGGTCGACGGGTTGCCGAGCGGCCGGACGT
>DASYZY010000039.1:0-6837 GCA_035945735.1 Thermoplasmata archaeon | reverse complement strand
GGGGCCTTCTCCTGCGGGTCGGGCAGCCCGCAGTCGGTGGTGAGCTACCTGCTCGACCCGGCGTACGCGGCCTACGCCGGCGGCGCGCCGGCGTTCAACACGACGGCCTCCACCTGGAACGGCACGGAGTACGGCTGGCGGGCGGCGTACGGCCTCGGGATCGTGGCCGGCTCGGCGCACGTCGCCCTGGACGAGCAGTTCATCGACTGGTTCCTCTCCCCGAGCGTCCAGTCGCTGCTCCCCGAGACCGAGTGGGAGTACCCGGCGAACACCTCCGTGGCACTTCCCTCGGTGTTCGCGGCGGCGCCGAGCCCGGCGGCGATCGTGCCGCTCAATTCGGCGCTGCCGCCCTCGGAGATCGCCGACAATCTCGCTACCTGGCTCCAGGAGTGGCAGACGATCGAGAACGCCGCCGGATGAACCTCCGGTCTGCAGGCGGCCTGCTCCCGCTCGCCCTCTTCCTTGGCGCCTTCAGCCTGCTGCCGGTGGCCGCGCTGCTGGCGCCCGCGCTCCTCGGGCCGGGAGGGGCCCACGCAGCGGTGGCGGTGCTCGCGGACCCGCTCGACCGCCAGGCCATCGAGAACTCGCTCCTCCAGGGTGGGGCCAGCGCGGGCCTGGCCACCGTGCTCGGCTACCCGGCCGGCGTGCTCCTGGGCCGATGGGAGTTTCCGGGCCGGCGAGTCGCGCTCGCGCTCCTGCCGATTCCCTTCCTCCTCCCGTCCCTAGTGATGATTCTCGGGCTCACCGAGCTGCTCTCGGACCTGGGACCCCTCGGCGCCTTTTCCGGGAGCACGGCGGGGCTCGAGCGGGTGCTTCTGCTCAACACGCTGTTCAATGCCCCCATCGTAGCGCTCCTGACGGCCACGGCGCTCGCGAGCGCCCCGGGGGAGGAGGAGGAAGCCGCCGCGCTCCTCGGCGCCGGCCCCGCGCGGCTGTTCCTCCGGCACTGGGGCCCGCTCTCGGCCGTAGGGGCGGCGGCCGGCGCCGCGCTGACCTTCGTCTACTCCGCCTTCGGCTTCGCGGCTCCCCTCCTCCTGTGCGGGCCGCGCTGCTACACGATCGAGGACCAGGTCTACGTCCTCGTGCAGGTACTCGCCGAGCCGTCGTCGGCCGCCCGCCTCGCCGGCTGGGGGCTGCTCCTGCTACTTCCCCTGGTCGTCGCCTACGCCCTGCTCCTGGCGCAGCTCAGAACCCGCGCCGCCGGGCGAGCTCGCGTGCTCCCTCCGCTCTCCCGCGATTGGCGAGGGGCGGCTCCCTTTCTCCTCGGTGCGCTGCTGCTGCTTGCCGCGGAGGCGAGCGTGCTCGGCTCCCTCCTGGACGCGGCGCTCACCTCGCGCGGTGGGACCTACGGCTGGTCCCAGCTGTTCGGCCGCTCGCTCGCGACGCACCTCGGGCTCTCGACCTACTCCGCGATCGGCAACAGCCTGCTGTTCGCCGGACTCGCCGCCGGAATCGTCCTCCTGCTCGCCCTCTCGGCCGGCTTCGCGCTCCGAGCCTGGCCCCGGGCCTCGGTGCCGGTCGACGCGATGCTGTTCCTGCCGGTCCTCGTCTCCCCGGTCCTCCTCGCCTTCGCGCTCGCGAACTTCTGGCGCCCGCTGATCGGCGGAGGTAACTCCGTCTGGTTCCTGATCGTGGTGAGCCAGGCGAGCGCTGCGCTGCCGCTGGCCGTCCCTCCGCTGCTCCGCTCCCTCGCCCGGCTGGGTCGGGGCACCCGCGAGGCCGCCCGGACGCTCGGGGCCGCTCGGCTGTCGGCGTACCTCGATGCCGAGCTTCCGCAGGCCGCGCGGGCGCTCGGGAGCACGGCGCTCCTCGCGCTCGCGATCGGGCTCGGCGAGTTCACCTCGACCTACTTCCTGTACCTGCCTCGCTTCACCACCTTGCCCGTGGAGCTGTACCTCCTCGAAGGAGCGCGACTCGCCGCGCTGGTGCCGATCGCGGGCGCACTGCTGCTGCTCGTGAGCCTACTGGTGTTCGCCGGCGCCGAAATCGGGGGTCGACGGCTTGTCGGGTGAGGGGCTCTCGGTCCGGGGCCTGTCCGTCCGCCTGGGCGACGCGCCGGTGCTGGAGTCGGTCGACCTCGACGTGCCGCCCGGTCAGACGCTTGTCGTCCTCGGGCCGAATGGGAGCGGTAAGACGACGCTGCTGCGGAGCATCGCCGGGCTGCAGCGGCCCGACTCGGGTCGGGTGCGCCTGGCGGGGCGGTCCCTCGACTCGGTACCTCCGCACCGCCGTCGAGTGGGCCTGGTCTCGCAGGAGCCGTCGCTGTTCGCGCACCGGACGGTGGCCGAGAACATCGCCTACGGCCCGGAGCTGCAACGGCGACCGGCCGCTGAGGTCGACCCGACGATTCGCCGGCTCGCCGGCCGGCTCGGGCTCATCCCGCTGCTTGACCGGCGCCCTCCGACGCTCTCCGGCGGCGAGCAGCAGCGGACGGCGCTCGCCCGCGCGCTCGCCGCGGAGCCCGAGGCGCTGCTCCTCGACGAGCCCTTCGCCAACATCGACCCGGAGTTCCGCTCCGCACTGCGGGCCGAGTTCCGGTCCACCTTGCTCGACGAGGGCGTTCCGGTCCTGCACGTCACCCACGACCGGGACGAGGGCCTGTTCCTGGCCGATCGGCTGCTGCTGCTCCTCGACGGGAGGGTCGCCGCCGTGGGCCTGCCGAAGGAGGTGCTCGAGCACCCGACGAGCGGGCGCGCGGCCGCCTTCTTGGGCTACAATCTCCTGCCCACCGATCACGGAACCGTCGCCGTCCTGCCCCGGAACCTGCGCCTCGCTCCGCCCGGCGCCGGCACCGTGTCGGCCGTGGTACGCGCGGTCGGCGCGGTCGAGGGCGGCTGGGAGCTGCACGGCGCGCTCGACGGCGGCCGACCGGTGCAGCTTCGTACCGGCCCCGAGCTCACGCCTCCGGCGCGGGGTTCGACGGTTGCGCTCGCTTGGGACGTGGAGGTCCCCATTGAGTAGGCGCCTGTAGGCGTTGGACGGCTTCGCAGGGCTCATATACGGGTTCCCTGCGTTTTTTCCGAGGGGCCCCCGCTCCTTCGTTCCATGAGCACCATCGCATCTCTTCCTCGGGCGCTCCTCCCATCCCTGGCCCTGATCCGGTCGATGCGCCGGCGGGCGGTCTGAGCCCGTGAGCCGGCGCGGAACGTCCCCCGTCCTATCCGCCTCGCCTTCCGGGGGCGGCTGATGGGCTGGAGCTCCGGGATCCCCTCGGTCACCTACGAACGGCCGCTTTCGACGCCCGAGCCGGGTCGAGCCGGGGCCGAGGCGCGCCCCAGCGCGTGGGTGCCCGCGACCGGCCGGCCCGGCGCGCTCGTGCAGTTCGAGCGGGGCGACCTGCTCGTCTACCTGTTCGCGTCGACCGGCTACCTCGTCCTGTTCCTGCTACTGATCTCGCTCTCGGCGTTCGACGAGCTCGGTGCCGGCGGCCGGGCCGAGACGGAGTTGCTCAACCTGCGTAATGCGGTCCTCGGGCTGGGCTGGCTCGGCATGGGCGCCGCCGGGCTCAGCCTGTGGGTGATCCCGACGATCTCGGGCGTCTCCGTCCGGCCGCGGGCGCTCATCCGGGCCCACCTGGTCAGCGGCAACACCCTGCTACTGCTGTACGTGATCACCGACCTCGCGCTCGGCGAGACGAGCGCGCTCCCCAACCTCCTGCTGCTCCTGACCGCGCTCTCCTTCCTGCTCCTGGCCATGCCGCTCCTGCTCGCCATCGGCCTGGCGATCGGCGACTGGCGGGCCGGCGTCTAGCGCGCCCCCACCGGTGCCGGCCCGTCGGTGGAACTATACGGGGGCGCTCGGCCTCGCTAGGAGGCGATGAGCGCCGCGCCGGGCGACGCCCTCGCGCCCCGTGGGCGGACGAAGGCCCGCAGCATCGTCGTCGGGGGCGATGCCGAGTCGACCGTGCTCAGCGTGGCCCGGTCGCTCGCCGAGAGCCTCGATCCCGCCTTCGCCTGGCTGGAGATCGTCGACCCGCGGCGACAGGACCCGGACCCGCCGCTGGACGGGATCCCCGTGGACCGGCTGTTTCACCGGGTCGTGGCCGAACAGTTGCGCCCGCGACCGCCGACGACCTCGCGCAAGCTCAAGTCCGTCGTGCAGGAGGACGAATCCCCGGAGACGCTCCGCCGACTCGACGGGTTCCTGCGCCTCCCCGAGCTCATCCAACAGATCAGCCTCCAGGCCGGGACGGTCGGGCCCCGGCGGCTCCTGGTGATCGGGCGCGGCGAGCGGCTGGTCCGCTACTTCCCGGACGGCTCGCCCCTGGTAGGGGAGCTGCTGGGCACGCTCGGGTCGTACGGGATCTCGACGCTGGTCACCTACTTCGGGCCGGTCCGGCACGACCGCGTGCGGTTCGACCTCGTGATCTTCACGAGCGGAACCGGCCCCAGCGCCACCGTGTCGGTCGAGAAGGGCGACCCCGGGACGGCGCTCGCCAGCGGGGCGCGCATCGCGGCCCGAAACCTGGCGAGCCTCGTCCTCGCCGCCCGCTGACCCCCGCTCTCCGACGTCGTAGGGCGGTCGTACCGACCCGTGAGGTTCATCCGCCCTCTGGGGTAGTGCATGAGGGCAGGGATGCCGCGCCCGTACCTCCGAGATACCGCCGGCGTCCTGGCGGCCGCGGCCCTGCTGATCCTCGTTCCTTCGGTGCTCGTACCGCCGGCCGCGAGCCCGGCGCCGAGGCACCTATCGGCGCCAAACCTCTCGCTCGTGCCCCGGACCGAGGCGGTCCGCTTCCACTCCAGCTACTATCGGCTCCAAGGCACGCTCGTGGGCGAGGGAGCCAGCTCGGTGCCGATCGCGAACGTCTCGGTCGTGCTGGCCGACCAGCTCTGCGCCGGGCTGGTGAGCCCGATGAGCTGCACGACCGTGAACTCCACGGCGACCGGTCCGAGCGGCTCCTTCAACTTCAGCACGGTGAACGGGAGCTACTACGTCTACACCAACCACTCCGGCCGCTGGGGCGGGGCGTGGGCGGCCGTGGCCGTCGCCGGGGGCGGCACGACGGTCGCGCTTCGGGCCTACCCCTGGGTGCCGTACGGCAACGCGACCTTCGTCCTGCCCGCGTGGAACAACCTCACGGGCCGGGCCGACAACTGCAACGCGCAGCTCCCCTGCGGCCGCGCGCCGTACGGGACGCAGGTCCCGCTGCTCTCGTGGACCCAGGACGGCGCGGTGTACGTCAACGCGACCGATGAGCTCGTGTTCTACTCCTTCGCCAATCGCAGCGTGACACCGCTCGGGCCGTGGGTGCCGCTGTTTGACAACCTCATGGGCTATCCCGGGATCGAGAACACCGAGTGGTTGACCCAGGACGGCAGCTACGCGTACGAGCTAGGCTGCCTGTCCTCGTGCACCAACTCCACGCCGGTGACCTTCTACGCGCTCAACGTGAGCACCGGACGCAGCTTCGAGCACAACTTCACCGGCTTCACCGACTCGGCGCTGTACAACAATGGCCAGGTCAACCTGGTGGGGCTCGACGGCAACGACTCGATCGCCGCGCTCTTCCTCGACAACAGCAGCGTCTACGCCTACAACCTGTGGAACCAGACCCAGTGGGTGCTCGGCGACCTCGCCTTCTTCGAGGCGAACAACGTCTACTGGCTACCGGCGTACGATCGCTTCGTCGACGTCGAAGCGCAGGGCTCGGCCTCCGACCGGATGGTGGAGTACCAGCTGGCCGGCTCCGGCGCCGGCACCACGCTGACGAAGAGCTACTCCGGGACCTACGAGTCGAACTACGTGTCCAACGGCGTCGACGGCCTGTTCGTCAACGTGAGCTCGCACCAGTTCCTCGTGAGCGAGTCCAAGCGCTTGGGCGACCTCCGCTCGGAGCTCTACAGCTTCGACGCCAACGGAACGATCACCGCCCTCAACCGCAGCTACCCGACGGCGGGCCTCGGCGTCTGGCCGCAGGACGGCGCGGTGCCGAACTCCTACTCCTCGGAGCATCGGGTGAGCCTCGTGGACTCGGGTCCGATGTTCATGGGCTTCTGGGGCGGCCTGTTCGACAACGGCTCGTGGCTGTACGACCCGGCGACCGGCAGCTTCCTCGCGACGAACGTGAGCTTCGACGACAACCAGAGCGCGAGCGCGAACTTCCACGAGGAGCACCAGAACCCGAACCAGGTCGAGGGGCTCTTCTTCAACACGAGCTACTCGATCCTCGGCGCCTCGCTCGACTGCCAGAACGGCCGGGACCAGTGCCCCATCCGGGGCACGCTCCCCGGCACCCGCCCCGGGACCGTCTGGTGGACCTGGCGCCTGGGCCTACCGGAGTTTCCCTACCCGGCGGACGCCGCGCTCGCCCAACCGCTCCCCCCGTCGCTGCTCGCCATCACCGGCGTCGGCAACGGTTCGGCGGTGCTGCTCAACTGGACGCCGCCGTCGCAGGGCGCGGACCCGATCCTGAACTACACGATCTTCTGGGGCAGCTCCCCGACGGCGCTCGGCTCGGTCCTGAACCTCCCCGGCTCGGCCCGCCACGTCGCCATCGGGGGGCTCGTTCCGGGCGCGGTGATCTACTACCGGGCGTACGCCTGGAACCTCCACTGGCACGGCCCGGCGGCCAACGGCGTCGTCACGACGACCCCCCGCTCCCACCTCATCCGCGGCTTCGCGGCGAGCCGCACGCCCGACGACGTCGGACTGCCGGTCTACCTCGAGGTGAACCTCTCGGTGCCGGCCAGCGGCGTGAACTTCAGCTACTACAACCTCCCGGCCGGCTGCCCGTCGGCCAGCGGTCCGGAGCTCCTGTGCGTTCCGGCCGGTGCCGGGCTGTACTCCATCACCGTGCTCGTGGACGCGGCGAACGGTACCGCCGACTACGCGAAC
>DASYZY010000038.1:0-2240 GCA_035945735.1 Thermoplasmata archaeon | reverse complement strand
GAAGGCCCAGCGGTACACGAGCTCCCGTGGCGGATCGATCTTGACGAAGCGCCCTTCGAACTTTCCGGTGCTCACGCCGTGCCGCGAGTGCCGGACCTCGATGCGCCCATCGACCCGGGGATCCACCGAGATCCGGTCCAGGTCCAGATCGTCCGGAGTCACCCACAGGCGCATCAGGGCAGGGTCGAGGAAGGCGCGGAAGACCCGCTCGGGAGTGGCCCCCATCACGCGCTCGATCCGGATCGAGGGCACCGACGGACGCGGCGAGCTCATGGGCGTCTCCGGCGCTTCGGCGGGGGCTTGCGGGTGAGGGCCTCCTCCATCCGGTTCAGCCCCTCCTGCCAGAACCGCTCGTAGTAGGAGAGCCACTCCGACGCCTCCCGCAGCGATCCTCCCCGGATCGAGTACAGGTGCTGGCGGCCCGCTGCTCGGAGCGAGACCACGCCCGAGTCCCGGAGGATGCGCAGCTGCTTCGAGACGGACGGCTGGGACATCTGGGTCCGACCGACCAGCTCGGTGACCGAACGCTCGCCGTTGCGGAGCGCCTCCAGCAGGTGCCGGCGCGACGGTTCGGCCAGCAGCTGGAAGACGTCGGCCACGCGCCTAGCATGCCCAGATGGATATATGACCAGTGGCGCATGGATTCGCGGAGTCCGGGGCCTTCGCGGCACCGCGGGGCTCCGAACGAGCGAGGGACGAGCAGATGCGAAAGATCACAGCGAACGCCTACATGACACTGGACGGCCGCGGCGAGTTCCCGAAGTACCCCGGGTCCGATCGGCCCTCGCCGGAGATCAACGCCCTGTTCCGCCACATGTGGTACGACCGATTCGACGACGTCACGACCGTCGTCATGGGCCGCCGCTCCTTCCTGGGCCACCAGCGGACCTGGAGCGAAAAGGCGCTCAAGCCCGGCGAGCCCAAGTGGCTCCTCGAGTACCGACGCTATCTGGACCGCGTGGAGAAGATCTGCCTGTCCCACCGCCTCAAGTCCACCGACTGGGAGAACTCCCGGATCCTGAAGGGCGATCTCGGCACCATCTTGGCCGAGCTGAAGCGCGAGAAGGGCGGCAACATCCTGGTCGAGGGCGGCCCCGCGGTCGTGCGCGAGTGCCTTCGGCGCAACCTCGCCGACGACTACTGGTTCTTCGTCATGCCCGTCGTCTACGGCAAGGGTCCCCGATACTGGGGCCCGATGAGCAAGCAGTGCACGCTCGGTCTCATCGAGACCAAGCCCGGAGAGGACAAGGAGATCCTGCTGCACTACGAGGCGGTCCGGTAGGACCGTACTCCGGCGAGCCGCTTCGCGGGTCGACCCGTCCTAGCTGCCCTGGACGACGGGAGCTGGGGTCCGCTGCAGCGTCGCGGGCTCCGGGGCAGGCTCGGCCCGGCGTCTCGCCACCAGCTGCTGGGAGCAGGAATCGAAGAACGTCCGCTCCTGATCCGGCGTGATCCACCCGCCTTGACGGAGCTCCTGTAATCCTTGGGCCAATCGCTGCACAAAGTCCGGGTCGGCCGTCGCGTCGGCGGTTCGCACGATCTGGCGCATCGTGGTGTTCAGCCAGGGATCGCGTGCCAGCGCCTCTTCGATCGTGCTACGAAGCGCCTGCTCGAAGCGGGCGGTCCGGGACTCGAGAGGGAGGACGAGACCGCCGAAGAAGGTCTTGATCGAGTCGCCGACTTTTCGGCCAGTACGAAGCTGCATCGGCGGGAAGACCCGGAACCGCGATCCTTTGGCACCGGCGACCTCGGCCACCCATAGCGGGAACCACAGGGTGTGGACCCCGGTCGCGCTCGGCAGCTCCACGAGGTGCGCGGCGAGCTGTTCTCGCTCGGAAAGCCGTCGGGAGGTCTCCGCTTCGAGCGTGGACAGGAGCTCGGCCGAGGCCGCTTCGAGGTCGGCCCGCTGGAGCTCGAACTCCGCGAGGTCGTGGGCCGCGCTCTGCTCCACGACGGCCACCCGGTCGGTGAGCACCTGGAACCCCTTCCGCTCCCGTTCGTGGAGCCGTTCGATGCGCTCGCGGGCCTCTCGGATCTCCTGCAGCGCTTGCCGCTCGGCGGCGTGCGCCTTCTTCGCGCGGTCGCGGTGTACCGCCCCGTCTCCACCGGCCGCCGACGTTCGCTTGGCCAGTTCCTCCGCCGTCGCGGCGGCCGATCGCGCGCTCGCGATCGAGGCGTCGGCCCGCCGGATCCGGTCGAGGTCCCCCATGGTCTGCTCCCAGGTGCTCCGGTGGAGCGCT
>DASYZY010000037.1:0-2637 GCA_035945735.1 Thermoplasmata archaeon | reverse complement strand
CAGCTCGATCACGCGGACCTCGCCGGGCTCGGAGCGGCTGAAGGCCGCGTAGCCCGGCCCAAGGTAGGTGTGCATGTAGAACGGAACACCGCCGATGAGGCTCCGCTTGAGCGAACGCGCGATCCCGCCCTGAATCATCGGGCGCATGTGGAACTGCACGGTCGCGTCGGCGTAGACCATGACACCGGCCTCGCAGTACACCTCCTCGCCGGCGGCGAGCTCGGTGAGCGCGTTGGGGACGTGCCCGCCCTGGACGGTGACCTTCATTCGCGGGGCCCCTCGAAGACGTACTCGCCGCTGTGGACCATCACCGTGCCGGGCCCGCCGATGTCGAGGAGCGGGAAGTAGTGGTTGGGAGGGAAGCGGGGGCTCCCGCCCCAGATATTGAGCCGGAAGCCGGTGCCGGGCTTGAGCGCGAGCAGCGCGTGGGGCGCCGCCCGGAGCCACTCGCCCGCCTTGAGCTCGAAGCTGAGCGCGTTGCCGAAGGTCTGGATCGCGTACTGACCCGGCCCGCCCAGGTGCACCGCTTCGAGGTACCGCTGGTTCTGCTCCCCCGGCAGCTGGTACGCCGCGAGGGACACGACGCTGAGGCCCATGGTCGCCTCGTGCGCGAGCAGGGCGGCGTGGTGCAGCAGCATCGACTCCCCGGCGGCCAGGGTCATGAGGCGGATCTCGCCGACGATGCCGGTCGAGACGGTCGCCGTCCCCGGCCCCTCCAGCGTCTCGAAGTACCGCCAGAGGCTGAGCGGCCATCCGCCGGCCGGATTGGGAAAGGTGAGCTTGACCCGGTCGACCTTGACCGACGGGTCGCGGTAGCGGACCATGTCCGGCGGGACGAGCACCCGCTCGTTGGCCGCCAGCTGGACCAGGAGCGCGGGCGAGACATCTCCGACGTGGTCGAGCTGCATCGCCCTACCTCCCCGTCTGCAGGCCGATGGTCCCGGGCCCCTGCAGCACGTACATCTCCTGCGCCATCGCCCGGCCCATGAGCCCCTTGCCGACGCGCTGGATCATCGGCGTGATCGGCATCGTCGGGGTCTTGTGCAGGATCGATCCCCGCTCGCAGACGACCTGCTCGCCGGGTTGCAGCTTCATCGTGACGAAGTTGCCGTAGGCGTGCAGCGCGAACTTGCCCGGCCCGGCGAGCTGGTCCATCCACATGCCGCCCCAGCCAGGTAGTCCCTTCACGTGCAGGGTCTCGTACCGGATCCGGTTCTCGGCGCAGACCAGCGAGCCCTCGGCGACGTCCATCACCTCGTTCACCCCGAGCTCCATGACTCGGAGCTCGCCCACGCCGTCGCGGCTGAAGGCCGCGCTACCGGGCCCGGTGAACTCCGCCAGGTAGAACGGCAGCCCGCCCACCGTCGTGCGCTTGAGGGTCGCGAACATGCCGGAGCTCGGGATCGTCTTGCGGTCGACCTTCACGGAGTCGTCCTTGTACAGCACGATACCGTGCTCGGCGTAGATCGACTCGCCCGCGCCCAGCGTTGCCAGGACCGAGGGCACGACCCCCGGTACGACCTCGAGCTCCATGGAAGGTCCGTCGCGCGCCTACGCCGGCGCGCTCCCCTGGACGTCGAGGGCGAACATGTGGCCGCAGTACTCGCACTTCGCGTAGCCGCCCGAGACGTTCTTGGCGTCCATCCGGGCCCCGCAGCTCCGGCACGAGAGCTCCTTGAGGGAGGCCTTGCTGATCGTGACCTCGGTCCGCTTCTTCACAAACTCCTCGGGTACGGGCATGCGGTTCCTTCTGCGGGCGCAGGACCGGCCGGCCGGGCCCCGCCTGACCGATAAGGGAGCGGTCCGGGCTCAAAGAGATTGTCCCGCGCCCTGAGGGTCGAGCGCTCGGATGCGACTCCTAGGGTCGCCGGGGATGGGTCAGCGGAATGCGGCGATGGACCCACGTCGCGGAAGGGCGCTTCGACCCACGTCGAAGGAGATGCTCATGCGTGCAGGAGCGCGGCGCCGAGCGATTCGACTGCCCCGTCGGGAAGCAGCTCCGGGTTGAGCGGCACCCAGATCCGCACGCCGGCCCGACGGGCATGGGTGTGGACCTCCCGGAGCAGCGCGGCGACGGCCTCCACCCCGTTGACGGTCACGAGGTACTCGACCTCCTGGAGGATCACGGCGCTGACGCCGTGCTGTTCGGCGGAGGCCCGGAGCTCGTTCGAAAGGGCCGGCAGGTCGGTGGGGCGGACCGAGTTCGGTCGGTTCGCACCGGAGAGCCACAGGAACCGGATATCGGCCGAGCTGGAGGCCGCGCGGAGCGCCGGCGGGAACACCCGCCCCACCCACAAGCCGGTCGCTCCGTCCCGCGTGGTCGCCAGGAACTCGTCCCAGCAGCGGTCCGGAGCCGGACCGGCCTCCAAGGCCACTCCACCGGCGGGAGCGGTCGGGGCCGGGGGCGGTTCCGGTTCTCGGGCGCGCGGGCGCACGGGGGCGGAACGAGCCAGGGCTGGGCCCGCCTCGGGGTCTCGAGGCCGACCGGGGGCCGGCGGCGGCGGGGCCACCGGCGGAGTCGCCACTACTTGCTCGATGGGCGGCGGTTCCTCCGCCTGCGGCTCGGGAGCCGCCGGCTCGGCCGCGGTCGGTTCCCCGCCGTCGGGCGCTCGCGACCCCCCGTTGAACGCCGAGGGA
>DASYZY010000036.1:0-26850 GCA_035945735.1 Thermoplasmata archaeon | reverse complement strand
ATTACGAGGAGAAGATCTCCTGGCGCGCCGAGTCCCTCGGGCTCAGTTGGCGGGGGCTCGCCCGGCGCGAGACCGGTCGGTTCCACGCCGACCTGGACCGCCTGGGGATCCTCCCGCCGCACTGTGAGCCCAAGGCCAGCGACTTCGTCCGGCCGATGATCGACGTGGCGCGGCGCCTGGCGCGCAAGGGCAAGGTCCTGCGCCGGGGTGACTCCTGGGTCTGGGTCCCCCCTCCGCCCAGCCACCGGAACTTCCCGGTGGGGGACGAGTTCTCCGAGCACGCGGTCCTCGAGCCCGGCGTCGAGCCCCCGTCCCCGGACGCCGCCCGGGAGATCGAGCTGTGGCGCAAGGAGTCCGCCCCGCTCCCGAACTGGCCCAGTCCGTGGGGACGGGGTGCGCCGGGATGGCATCTCGAGTGCTACGCGATGGCGACCCGGCACCTCGGGCTCCCCGTCGATCTCTGCGGCGGCGGCGTGGACCTGATCTTCCCCCACCACTACGCGGGCAACGAGATCGCGCTCGCGCTCGACGAGTCGCTGTTCGCCCGGCAGTTCCTGCACACCGGGTTCGTCACCCAGCTCCATCGCAAGATGTCCAAGTCGCGAGGCAACCTCGTCGCGCTCGGGCCGGCGATCGAGCGCTACGGCCCCGATGCGCTGCGCTGGTACCTCCTGGGCCGGCCCTACAACTCCCGCATCGAGTGGTCGGAGGAGGAGGCCGCGGCGGTCGCGCTCGAATGGGCGGAGATCCGGCGCCGACTTCGCTCGGCGGTCGGGGCCGGCGCCGGCGGCACCCTCGACCCATCCGGCTTCACGGTCCTCCCCGAGGCCGTGACTCTGGCGGTCGAGAACGGGCTCGGCGTCCAGGCCGCCTACGACCGATTGCGGGCGCTCGCCGCGACCATCGGGGCCGCCGCCGGGCCTCGGGTTCCCCGAGGAGAGCAGAAGGCCGCTCGCGCGGGGCTCCGGGGGATGGAGCGGGTGCTCGGGCTCCACGTGCTGTAGTCCCTGCGCTCCGGGGACGCTAGGCGGGCACGGCGCGGGGCGCCGACGTCTCCGGCATCCTACCGGTCAAGAGCAGCGAAGCGAGGAAGGCGAGCAGGAGCAGCCCGAAGGCGACGACGAACAGCTCCTGGATCGACGTGAAGGTGGCGAGCGATAGCGCCTGGAAGTACGTCTGGCAGGCCGGCGTCGGCGGGACTCCGGTCGGGCAGCCCCCCGAGGGAACCACCGGTGAGAGCAGGGACAGTCGGAAGGCCTGCAGGGCCGTCAGCGCGGAGACCCCGAGCGCTCCGCCGAGAATGCTGAAGAACTGCACGAGGGCGGTCGCGGACCCGGTCTGATCGGGACCGACGGAGAACTGGGCCGACAGCACCGTGACGGGGAAGGTCAGCCCCACGCCGAGGCCGATCGGCAGGAGCGGGAGGATCAGCCCCCCGGTCGGGAGGATCCCTCCGGCGAAGGTCCACAGCGGCTCGGAGCGCGAGACCTGGGTGAGCAGCAGCGCGCCCAGCGTCGCGAGCCCCAGGCCGGCGGACGTGACCTGCCGGTAGGAGGTCCGGGTCACGAGCTGACTCCCCACCGCCGCCCCGAACACCGCCGGGACCACGAGGAAGTACAGCACGTCCCGGACCGTGTCGGCCGCGTTCGGGGCGCCCTTGAGCAGGACCAGCCCGACGTAGATCGACAGGAAGGTGTAGAGCGAGAACAGCGCGACTCCGCGCAGGAACGAGACCGCCGAGCTCGCCGCGAGCACCCGGCCTCGGAGCATCCGCAGCGGCACTAGCGGTTGGGCCGCCCGGAGCTCCCAGGCCACAAAGGCCACGAGAGCGACGAGCCCCGAAGCCACGAGGGAGAGGATCCGAGGATCGCCCCAGCCCCAGCCGGCGTCGGCGTTCTGCACCAGGGCCAGCGTCAGCGCGGTGATCCAGGTCGCGAGCAGCGCGCCGCCGAGGAAGTCGAATCGGCGACCCCCCCGCGGCACCAACGCCGGCAGCTGGGTGGCGAGCGCTGCGACGGCGAGCGCGGCGATGGGCACGTTGATGTAGAAGACCCAGCGCCAGGACGAGTGGTCCACGAGGAAGCTCCCGAGGAAGGGTCCGGCGATCGTGGCGATGACGAAGGTGCCGGTGAACGCCCCGACGATCCGTGCGCGCAGGTGGGCGGGGAATACGTCGGCGACGATGGTGAGGCCGACGACGATGAACGCGTTGCTGGCGAAGCCTTGGAGCCCGCGGAAGGCGATCAGCTCGTCGACGTTCTGGCTGAGGCCGGCGAACATGGATCCGACGATGAAGGTCGCGAGGCCAGCGAGCATGACGCTCCGTCGACTGTACATGTCCGCCAGCCGCCCGAAGACCGCGATCCCGACGGCCGCGGTCACGAGGTAGGCGCTGACGACGAACGCCGCCCCCGTGGGGCTGCCAAGGTCGGTCACGATGTTCGGCAGGGCCGTGAGCACGACGAACTGATCGAGCGCCCCCATCAGGATCGCCAGGAAGAGCCCGGCCACGATCACCGTCGCCGCGAGAGGCCCTGGCCTCGGCTGGGGCTCGAACATCGCGTCCCCCGTCGTCCCTTCGATGTCCATCGATCCTCGAGGGGCATCGCGCAGCCGGTCGGCGGGCGGAGCGCTGGCGGTCACGGTCGCGGTCATACCAGTAGTATAAACTATGAACTAATTAACGTTTGAAATTGATACTACAGGCGCGGCCGCCTCGGAGGAGTTATTGTGCTCCGTGGGCTCGTCCTCCCCGATGGCCCGGCCCGTGCCGCCGCTCGCGGACCTCCGCTCGACCTTCGCGTTGATCGGCCAAAAGCACGTGATGCCGATCCTGTATGCGCTGTTCCGCCAGAGCCCCCGGCGCTTCGGGGAGCTCCGGGAGGAGACCGGGTGCAATCCTGCGACCTTGTCCGATCGGCTGCGAAAGCTCGAGCGCTTCGGACTGATCGAACGCCGAGCGCTCCATGTGGTACCCCGCCAGGTCGAGTACAGCCTCACCGCCTGGATGCGCGAGTTCCAGCCGGTCTGGCTCGAGATGATGAAGTGGCAGCGGCGAGCACCCGGGGCGGTCCGCCCGGCGCGCGCGCGAGGGAATCGGGCCCCGACGTCAGGCCGAGCCGGCCCGTAACCAGCCGGCCAGCGGAAGCAGCCGCTCGTACAGCTCCGTGCCGGTCGGCGTGAGCGTGTAGGCCTGGACCGGCCCTCGGGAACTAGCGGCGGGGGTGCGGCGGACGAGCTTGGCCCGCTCGAGGGCGCGGAGCGTCGCGGTCAGGGTGGCCGGGCTCACACCCGACAGGCACTGCTGGATCGGGCCGAAGCGCACGGTGCCGTACTTTCCGAGGAGTGAGACCACGCAGACGGCCCACTTCTTCCCGACGACATCGATGAGGCCGATGGGCGGGCACGGGCACTCGAGGGTGCCCTCGCAGCACTGCGACACTTTGTCCGTACGTAGCGACGGCTTAAGTCTACTTCAGTCTTTGTAGTGGATGGAGGTCCCATGAACGACCGAGAATGCTGTGCGAGCTGCGCCTGCTGCCGGTGCTGTTGCGACTGCCCGCCGAAGAGCTGCCCACCGGGTTGCTGCTCGGACTGCTGTTGAGCAGCGGGCGGACGGTGCTGTTCGTCTGCGTGGGGAACGCGGGCCGCTCGCTGATGGCGGAGGCGATCTTCAACGCCGACCCACCGACCGGCTGGATCGCCGAGTCGGCCGGTACGGAGCCGGCGGCCCATACCAACCCGCGCACCGAGGCGATGCTCCGGGAGATCGGGATCCCCATGCCCGCCCATCCCCCCCAGCTGCTGACCAACGCGATGATCGACCGCGCCTCGCGACGGTTCACGATGGGCTGCCTCGACCGCCAGAGCTGCCCTGCCCGACTAAAGGGGGCTCCCCTCACGGATTGGCAGCTTCCTGATCCGGCCGGCCTCGACGACACGGGCTTCCGTCGAGTGCGGGACGAGATCCGGAGCCGCGTGGCGGTCCTTCGATCCGAGCTGAGCGCTGCGCAACCGGCGAGGTGACCCATACTCTCGGGGCTCGGGTCCTCGCCGAGCTTGCGGGGACGACGGCACTCGTCGGCATCGGAACCGGGGCGATCGTCGCAGGGACCCGGGTCGGGGGCGTGCCCCAATGGGAGCTCGCCATCGCCTGGTTTCTCGCGGTGGCCATCCCGATCCAACTGTTCGCCTCGGTGAGCGGGGCCCACCTCAACCCGGCCGTTACGGTGGGCCTGGTC
The DNA here is from genome assembly GCA_035945735.1 of Thermoplasmata archaeon. Lineage (GTDB taxonomy): Archaea > Thermoplasmatota > Thermoplasmata > Lutacidiplasmatales > UBA184 > JAKIVR01. The sequence goes on along the minus strand of DASYZY010000036.1, from coordinate 22,609 downwards.
GCCTCGCGCAAGTTCCCGAAGCGCGAGGTCGCTCCGTTCGTTCTCGCCCAGATCGGCGGGGCCTTTCTGGGGAGCCTGGTGGTCCTCGCCGTGCTGGGCGGTGCGTCCCACCTGGGCGCGACGCTGCCGGGCTCCAATGGCCCCGTCTGGATCTTCCCGCTCGAGTTCACCTTCACCTTCCTGCTGATCCTGTCCGTCCTGTACCTGGCCGAGCTCTCTCGACCCCCGAGCCGCGTCGAGCTCCTGCTTCCGGCGGTGGTCGTCGGCGTCTCGACGCTGCTCATCGGCCCGTGGACCGGAAGCTCCCTCAACCCGGCCCGCTCGGTGGCCCCCGCCGTGCTCTCCGGCGCGTATGACTGGCTCTGGATCTACCTCGGCGCCACCTTGTTGGCGGCTGCGATCGCCGCGCTCGGATCCGCCTTCGCCCGGAAGGCGGCGCGGGCTCGGCCGGTGAGCTCGAAGGGCGGACCCCAGCTCTAGCCGATCTCTCCGGCCTTGAGCCGCAGCTTCTCGGTCGAGTCGAACCGACGGATGAACCCCCCGACCACGACGGCCCCGAACCAGAGCACCTCGGCCGCGATCGGCGAAACGAGTGAGACGAGCGTGGCCGCGCCGAACACTCCCGGAGTCGCGAAAAGGGCCAGGACCTGACGGTCGGTGGGCGCCGGCCCTTTGTTCAGTTCCGGCCGACGATGGCACTGGAGCCGGATCGTCGCTCCCATCAGGCCGACGAACATCTGGTCGGCGGAGTAGAACGCGCCCGCGTACGGGTCGGAGCCGAAGTTCAGCACGATGCTGATGGTGAACGGCGTGACCGCGACGAACAGCAGGTAGAGGACGTCCAGCCAGAAGATGGTCCCGTCGGCGGCCTTGATGTCACGGAAGATCCGGACATGGAGCCGCCACCAGACGGCGATGATGACGAACCCGATCGCGTACACCTCGAACGGCCCGGGGTGGCCGTTCTGGCTAACGAAGAGGTGGTTGAGGTAGGCCCCGAGCTTGCCGTTCGTGGCTATGGTAGTCGTTGTCGGGGAGACCAGGCTGATCACGAGCAGCGTCATCGCGAAGGCGAACACGCCGTCGCTCAGCGAGACGAGCCGGGTGAGGTCCTCGGGTACCGCGAGGTCGACGATGCCTCGGTGATGAGGACGGGACCGGTCCTCGTCGAGCAGGGCTCAGTCCTCCCGTCCCGGGGAGCGCGGTCGCACCGATAGAGACCCCGCCTACAGGTCGCGGCGGTCGAGGATCAGGCTCAGGCCGTTCCCGCCGCCCATGCACAGCGTCGCGAGACCGAGGCGACCTCGCGCGCGGAGCAGTTCGTACAGCAGGGTGACGACAATCCGCGTGCCGCTAGCGCCGATCGGGTGGCCCAGGGCGATCGCTCCGCCGTTCACGTTGAACTGGGCGTCGGTGAACCCGAACTCACGCTGGACGGCGATGGAGGCCGAGCTGTACGCCTCGTTGTGCTCGACCCGGTCGAACTCCGAGGGATTGAAGCCGGTCCGTTCGAGGTGCTTGCGCACGGTCGGGATCGGCGCCTCCATGACGTCCGAGGGTCGAACGCCCGAGACGGCACCGCTGTGGATCCACGCGAGAGGTTTGAGCCCTCGGCGCTCGGTCTCCGCCTCCGACGCCAACACCATCGCCGCGCCCCCGTCGGACAGCTGCGAGGAGTTGCCGGCGGTCATGAGACCGGTGGGAGTGAAGGCCGGACGCAGCTTGCCGAGGGAGGCCAGCGTACTGTCGCCGCGGGGACCCTCGTCCTGTTCGAGACCGTCCCCGGTTTCGGTGAGCTCCCGCGCGATGGGCACGGTCTCCGCCCGGAAGGTGCCGTCGGCGAGTGCCTTGGCGGCCCGGACGTGGCTGCGCACGGCGAACTCATCGACGTCCCGCCGGCTCAGCCCGAGCTTCTGGGCGATGCGCTCGCCGGTGAACCCCATCTGCTCGTGCTCCCCGTAAGCGTCGATGAGCGCGTCGCGCTGCATCGCGTCGTCGAGGGTGTCCGCTCCGTATCGGAGCCCCCAGCGCGCCTTGGCGCTCACGAGGAACGGCGCGGAGTCCATGCTCTCCATGCCGCCGGCCAGAGCGAGCTCGAAGTTCCCGGACCGGATCTCGGCGTCGGCGATCTGCAGCGCCTTCATCGACGAGCCGCAGACCATGTTCACCGTGACGGCGCCGGCCGAGTCGGGGACGCCGACCGCCTCGAGCACCTGCCGGGCCGGATTCTGACCGCAGCCCGCGGTGATGCACTGTCCGAACACGACCTCAGGGATGTCGGTCGCGAGCACCTTCGCCCGCTCCAGGGCCGCACGGGCAGCGACCGCACCCAAAGTGACCGCCGGAGTCATCCGGAGGCTGCGCCCGAACTTCCCGATGGGGGTCCGGGCGGCGCCAACAATCGCGACTCGGCCGGCCGTGGCTGCCATTTCCCGCGGCTAACCGAACCGGATTAAGAGGGTGGCGCGCGAGGTTACGGCGGGAACCGCGACGATCCGGCTCCGGTTTGTCGACGGCCGCTCGAAGTACGCCGTTGGACTCGCCTATGATCCAGCTCACGAGGGGGCGGCGCCCCTGGGGCCCGGAGAGGCCGGTCGGAGGCGTCCCTAATCTTCCTCGACGCGCGGCGCGAGGAGGAACCGCCCCTCGCCCTTGCCGGAGGCGAGCGCGAACTCGATCTTGAGCGGGTACTCGTTCCCGACGTAGAGGGTCGCCTCCTCCGAGCTGGTGATCGACTTCACCATGCTGGAGAAGAAATCGAGCGGGTACATGCTCTTCACTTCCTCCTTGGTCTCGAGCCTGGAAAGCCCTTCCTTCGGGATCTGAAGGTCGACGCGATCGGTCTCGCCCTCCGACTGGAGCGTGAATCCGCTGGGAGCCAGCTTCAGGGTCACGTGGTCGCTGATGCTCTCGCTCCCCCGGATGCCCTGCCGCAGTTCGTCCATCCGGACCACGACCTGGCCCGGCGGGCTCACGTTCGGAACCTTCGGGTCGGTGAGACCGGCGGGGTCGACGACCGACATGTGGCGGGTGAGCTTGCCCACGCTCACGACGAGCCGGTTCTTCCCCCCGTCGAACTGCAGCTCGAGCAGGTCGCCCGGCTTGCTCAGCCGGAGCACCTCCTTCAGCTTCTCCACGTCGAGGCCGATCTCGGTGGCCTCCCCCGTGAACTCCTCGAATACGGAGCTGTTGAGCTTGAGGACGAGCATAGCGACGTGCGACGGATCGACCGCCTTGACCTCGATCCCGTCCTTCGAGATCGAGAGCTTGACCTCCGAGACGAGCGTGGAGACGACCTCCACGAGCTCCCGGAGCACTTCCATACGAACCCGGGCCTTGAACATGGTAAACCGAGCGCGCCTAGCCGCACCGCTCTAAATACGTTGCGCAACTCGACGGAGCCGAACGGCACATCTCCCGTCGTTAGCCGCCATTCGTCCCGGAGCTTGGCCCGACGGCGGCCCGAGCTCCGACCGTTCGTTCGGCGAATCGAGCCCCGACTCCGTCGGAACCGTTAATGATAGACTAAAAATTAGGGGTACTGATATATCCTCCCCCGCCCGTACCGGGGTGATGGAGACGCTGCAACGGCTCACCCGCCGGCAGGTCGACGCGCTCAGTGCGATCGTGCGCGCCGAGACCGCCGATCGCGGCGCCTCGCTGAACTCGATCGCCAAGAGCCTTCAGGTCAGCGCGCCGTCGGCGCTCAGCCACGTGACCCCGCTCGAGCGGCTCGGGCTGATCTCGCGCCACCGGGGCAAGAGCCGCCTCACGGCGCGCGGCCGGAGCACGCTAGTCGAGTACCAGCGACACCACCGTGTGGCCGAGACGCTGTTCGGCAGCCTCGGACTCAGCCCGTCGGAGACGTGCGCGGCGGCCCGCGAGATCGATCTGGCCCTGTCGCACGCGACGGTCGAGGAGGTCTGCCGGGCCCAGGAGCACCCGTCGGAGTGCCCGCACGGTCAGCCGATCGCCCCGTGCCGAACCCTCGGCAGCGGCGGGACCCACTGACCGACCCGGCACACGGGCTGGAGGATCCACCATGAAGGAGCTCACGAAGGCCGGCCTGGCCGTCGCCGTGGTCGCGATCATCGGCTCCGCGGCGGCCTATGAGGTGCTGACCAGCCGGGCCCCGGCTAGCCCCTGCGCGTCGTACACGGCGGAGCAGCTCGGAGCCCACGGCTCGCCGGGCACCGTCACGGGGAACACCACGGCGAACTACGCCGGGGGGACATCGACGAACGGTCCGATCCGGACCGTCCCACTGGGCGAGACGATCAAGATTGTGGCCGCCGAGAACTTCTGGGGCAACCTCGTGGGCCAGCTGGGCGGGAACCTGACCTCCGTACTGAGCATCGTCAGCGACCCCAACGCGGATCCCCACGAATATGATGCCAACACCTCGGACGCCGCCGCGGTCGCCACCGCCAATTTCGTGATCGTCAACGGAGTGGGGTACGACGACTGGGCCCTGAAGCTCCTCTCGGCATCGAACTCGCCGGGGCAGGAGATCCTCAACGTCGGGACGCTGAACGGCGTCTTCGTCGATGGGGGGATCGTCACCGGCAACCCGCACATGTGGTACGATCCGGTCTACGTGAACCACACCCTGCTCGCGCTCTACTCCGACCTCGTGGCGATCCAGCCGCAGTCCAGGGCGGCCTTCCAAGCGGACTTCGCCTCGCTCAACACCTCGGACGGAGGCGCCTCGCAGGGCGTCTCGATCGACCAGCTCTACGCCCGCGCGAACCAGATCAAGACCGAGTTCCAGGGCACAGTGGTCGCCTCCACCGAGAGCGTCTTCGTCTACCTTGCGAACTACACCGGCCTCGACCTGATCTCGCCGCAGGAGTTCATGAAGGCGGTCGCGGAAGGCAACGACCCGCCGGCGGCCAGCGTCGCCCTCTTCCAGTGCCAGGTGCAGGGCGGCTACGTCAAGGTCCTGATCTACAACGTGCAGACCGACACGCCGGTCACGACCACGATCAAGGCGTTGGCGCCGAACAACAACGTGACCACGACGTTCGTCAGCGAGACCATCCAGCCGCCGGGCACGAGCTTCCAGAACTGGATGTACGGGGAGTACAGCAACCTGCTGAACGCGCTCAACGCCGAGCGGCTCGCGCGTTAGGCTACCGTGTCCGCGAGCGCGCACCCTCCGCTCTCCGTCCACGTACCGGGCGGCAACCCCGCCCGATCGGCCGCCACCGCGATCCGGGCCGAGCGGCTCGAGGTCCGGTACGGGAGCCAAGTGGTCTGGAAGGACGCCGACTTCGAAGTGAAGGCCGGCGAGTTCGTGGCCCTCATCGGCCCGAACGGGGCCGGCAAGACGACCCTGTTCCGGATGCTCCTGGGTCTGCACTACCCGGCCGCGGGCCAGCTCAGCGTCTTCGGATCCGCGCCCCGCCGGGGCAACTACCGGATCGGGTACGTCCCCCAGCGGCACACCATCGATCGGGAGACCCACCTCGCCTGCGACAAGCTGGTGCGGCTCGCCTACCCCGGCGACCGGTGGGGGCCCGAGGGGCGGTTCCCACCGCTCCGATGGGGACCTCGCCTCCGCCTTCGCGGCGAGCGGGACGCGGCGGCGCGCGTACTCGCCGATGTGGGCGCGAGCGAGCTGGCCCACAAACCATTGGGCTCCCTCTCCGGCGGCGAGCTTCAGCGGGTGTTCCTCGCCGAGGCGCTCGTCGGGGATCCGGAACTGCTCCTGCTGGACGAGCCGCTATCGAACCTCGACCTCCGCCGGAGCCGGGAGCTCGTCGAAACCATCCACGGCCTCGTCCAGGCGCGGGGCGTGACGACGCTCCTCGTCGCCCACGACATCAACCCGATGATCAAGTGCCTCGACAAGGTGATCTACATCGCCAACGGCAACGTCGCGACCGGCCGTCCCGAAGAGGTGCTCACCACCGAGAGCCTCAGCCGGCTGTATGGGGTCCCCGTCGAAGTGCTGCGGGACTCCCGCGGCAACCTGGTCATCGTCGGGGGCGAGGACGACCACGGGCAGGAGGGCGGATGAGCAGCATCTGGAGCGGCGAGCCGTTCGATTGGAACCTGGCCACCGACCTCCGCACCATGCTGGCCTTCGAGTTCATGCGCAACGCCTTCGAGGCGGCCACCGTGATCGCCGTCGTCGCCGGGATCGTCGGCTACTTCATCGTCCTGCGCAAGTCGGCGTTCGCGACCCACGCGCTCGGCCACACCGGATTCTCGGGCGCGGCGGCGGCGGTCCTCGTCGGGGCCCAGCCCGAGCTCGGCCTGCTCCTGTTCACGATGACCGCGGGGGGGGCCATGGCGCTCCTGGGCACCAAGGCCTCGAACCGGGACGTCGAGATCGGGACCGTGCTCGCCTTCGCCCTCGGCATCGGGCTGCTCTTCCTGAGCCTCTACCACGGGTACGCGACCGAGGCCTACTCGATCCTCTTCGGCGAGGTCCTGGGCATCAGCTCCTCCGGGGTCGCCTTCACCCTCTGGGCCGGCGTCGCGGTGCTCGCCGTGCTCGCGATCCTATACCGCCCGCTCCTGTTCTCGTCCCTCGACGAGGACGTGGCGGAGGCGAAGGGGATGCCGATGCTCTTCCTGAGCCTGGCGTTCATGCTGCTCCTGGCCGTCATGATCACGATGGCCGTCCAGATCATCGGTGTGCTGCTGATCTTCGCCCTCGCCGTGACGCCGGCGGCGATCGCCGTCCGGCTCACCTCCAAGGTCGGGAGCGCCGTCCTCGTGTCGGTGCTGATCGCCCTGAGCGCCGCCTGGTCGGGGTTGTTCCTCGGCTTCTACGTGAACGCGCCCGTGAGCTTCCTGATCACGGCGATCATCTTCAGCGAGTACGTCCTCATCCGGGGGCTCGGCGTTCTCCGCGCCTCGTCGATCCTCGCCCCCCTCGACGCGCCGGAGCCGGACGGTCTTCGCTCGCTGCGGAACGCGGCTCTGGCGTCGGCCGGCGCGCAGGTTCTCCTGATGGCCGGCGCCCTCCTGCTGCTGCCGAGCGTCCTCGCGCACCCGACGACGGGATGGGACCCGACCGCTCTCTGGGCCCACGCCCGGCTCTCGCTGCTCCTGCTCCTGTCGGGCGCCGGAGCCGCGGCCCTCGCTTACGGAGGGTACCTCTACGGCTTCCGGAAGATGGCCTCGAGCTCCCGAGAGTTCGCCCCGGCCGCGCTGCTGACCCTCACAGGTCTCCTGGGGTTGGTCCTCGCCGTCGGCGGGCTCGGGATGTTCCTCGATGGCGCGTACCTCAACGCCACGAACTACGCGCTCGCGCCGGTCCTGATCCTGTTCGGCGTGCCGCTGTTGCTCGTCGGGATCGTCCTCAGCCTCGCCGGGATCGGAGGTCACGCGATCGGGAGCTGGCAGGCGGGGCGGCGCTACCAGGAGCTCGCGCTCCGGTCCGGAGCGGTCCTAATGGCCGTCCCGGTCGTCGGGAACCTGCTCGCCTACCTGGGCTACCGACGAGCCTTGGCCCGCGGGAACCCGTCGGTCCCCGCCCCCCCGAGGCTCGCGATCCCCTGAGCCGCCCGTCGGCTTCGGACCGTCGCGGGGCCGATCGGCGGCCGGACGCCTTATGGGCGTCGGCCGTAGCGACCGGTCGTGGCCGAGCTCGAGTACCTCGCGGACTCGGATGCCGCCTACGTACGGCGGTTCCAGTCCCGGGTCCGCGCGCTTCCGCCGGGCGGCGCCATCCTGGAATCGACCTACTTCTATCCCACCGGAGGGGGCCAGCCCGCCGATCTAGGCCTCCTGCGACGGCTCGACGACGATACCGCATGGAAGGTGACCGATGTTCAGCGCTCCGGCGGCACCGCGCTCCACCGGCTCGGGCGGGCGCCCTCGGGAAGTGCGCCGCTCGCGGCGGGGAATCTAGTCGAGGGCGAGATCGACTGGGAGCGGCGCTACCGGCACATGCGCCTGCACACCGGTCAGCACCTGCTGAGCGCCCGGCTCTTCGCCCTCCACCAGCGGCGCACCCGGGGGGCGAAGTTCTCCGGCACGGGGGGCACGCTCGAGCTCGAGCCGGGGCCGCCGCTCGCGCTCGCCCCGCTCGCCGACGACCTCGCCGAATGGATCGGGGCGGATCGGAACGTGCACATCACCTTCGTTCCGCGGACCGAGTACGAACGGTCCCCGGCCTCACGCTCCTCGGCGCTCGCGCTGCCGTCCAACGTCGACCCGGTCCGCGTGGTGGAGATCGAGGAGGCGGACCGGTGCCCCTGCGGCGGCACGCACGTGCGCCGCCTGGGCGAGGTCGGGCCGGTCGAGGTCACCTCGGCGACGGATCTCGTGGGGGGCTCGACCGAGGTGGCGTTCCGGATCGCGAGCGCCCCGCCCAGGCCGAGCGGGTGACGCCGTAGACGTGGGTGTCGTGCCACCCACCGTGATGGAAGAGCGTCGCGGCGAGCGTCCCCTCCCGGCGAAAGCCGAGCTTCTCGAGCAGATGGATCGACGCGGCGTTCTCCACGGCGCAGGTGGCCCCGATGCGCTCGACCGGCTCGGTCCGGAACAGGTGATCGACGAGGAGGCCGACCGCCTCCGAGCCGTAGCCTTTGCCCCGCTCGGCCGGCTCGCCCATCATGTACCAGACGTCCAGGATCGTGAGGACGGGGTGCGCCCGGTAGTGGCCGACGCAACCGAGCAGCCGGTCCCCGTCCCGCCGTTCGACGACGAACCGGGGGGCGAGGGAGGTCGGCGAGCCGATGGCCTCCTCGACCTCGCGGCGGAAGCCCTCGAAGCTGTCGATGCCGAACCGGTCGAACGGCGAGACGCGTTCGGGGTCGCTGTACCAGTCGAAGAGCGTCGGAAGGTCCTCCGGGCGGGGGACGCGCAGCCGGACCTGCGGGCCCTCGATCGGGGCCGGACGCCGGTTCATTCCATCGCGTGGTGCCGGTCGGAGGAGAGCAGTCGGGGCGTGAGGCCCTCGTCACCGAGAGGAGCCACCGTCGCCACCGGGAGCTCCACCGAGCCGTCCCGCTGGAGGTCCATCGCCTTGCGATGGCCGCTCGGGGTGAGCGAGTACACGAGCTTGGGCTCGGAGTAGCCGATCACGTACTGGACGCGGCGGTAGATCCACTTCGACATCTCGAGGTTGCGAAGCGCGCCACGCACGATGTTGGCGTCGGTGGCCGGGAAGGTCCGTAGGATGCCGAACTCGGTCGTCCACTGGTCCGCCTCGAACCGGACCTGGTGGCCGCGATGCTCGAGCAGATGGACGAGGATGGAGCGCTCGAGCGGACCGGCTAGCTCCGACTGCATCCTCTGCTCATTGGGAGTACGGCCTAGGAGATGGTCGTGATCTCGTAGTGAACGTGCAGGCCCTTCAGCCGCTCGTGCATCGTGCCGATGAGCTTCAGGACCTCCTCGAGGGCCGCCCGGTCCTTCCACTTGTAGACGAAATCGTGCATGCCCATCGACTCCTCAAAGCCGAGATCGCGCATCAGCCGCAGCACGTCGGCCGGGCTCGCCCCTTCGGAATCGAATACCATCCGGACGTAGGTCCGCATACCGCTCCTCCGGGCAGGAGGCCCGGTCCGGCTACTTTACGTCTGTGTCCGCTTAAATATCCTTCTCCGAGTTGCTCGGCCGATGCCGACGGAAAATGGCCGCCGGCGCGCCGTGGTCACCGGCGGGGCTGGGGCCATCGGCTCCGTCCTCGTCCGCGCTCTGCTGGCCGAAGGCGCCTCGGTCACGGTCGTGGACAATCTCTCCTCGGGTCGGATCGAGAACCTGGGCGAGGCGCAGGCGCACGCCGGTTTCCGGTTCGTGAAGGCGGACCTGCTCGAGCCGGAGCGGATCCGCCCGGCCTTCCGCGGGGCGAGTGAGGTCTGGCATCTGGCCGCGAACCCGGACATCCGGCTCGGGAGCGCGAACCCGCGTATCGACTTCGACCAGGGCGTCCGGGCCACGCTCCACGTCCTCGAGGCGATGCGCGAGTCGACGGTGCCGTGGATCGGGTTTTCCTCCTCGAGCGTCGTGTACGGTCTCCCTAGCGTCTTCCCGACGCCGGAGAGCTACGGACCGCTCCTGCCCCACTCCCAGTACGGCGCCAACAAGCTGGCCTCCGAGGGGCTGATCAGCGCCTTTGCGCACTCGTACGGGCTCGAGGCGGCGATCTTCCGGTTCGCCAACATCGTGGGCCCGACCATGGCGCACGGCATCGTGTTCGACTTCCTCGCCAAGCTCCGGAAGGATCCGAACCGGTTGGAGGTGCTCGGCGACGGCCGGCAGATGAAGAGCTACCTCTCCACCGATGACTGCGTCCGCGGCATGCTCCTGGGCCGACGCAAGGGCGAGCGCCCGGTGGGCGTGTACAACCTGGGCAACCGCGACCAGATCAGCGCGGGGGAGATCGCCCGCCGCGTCGTCGCGGCGACCGGCGGCACGGCGCGAATCGAGATGACCGGCGGCGAGCGGGGGTGGGTCGGCGACGTCCCCCGCCAGTGGCTCGCGACCGATCGGGCGCAGGCGTTGGGCTGGGCGCCCACCATCACGTCGGCCGAGGCGGTCGACCGGTGCATCGCCGCACTGCGGGACGCGGGTGCGCGCTAGCCCGCCGATGGCCTCCGCCGGGTCCCCGGGACGGGTCGAGCGCGTTCCCGGCAGCATCTCCGTCATCGTCACGGTGCTCAACGACCCAAGGGTCGAGCGCACGATCCGTAGCCTGCTGCGGCAGCGTCGGGCTCCCCTCGAGATCCTCGTCGACGACGGGGGGCGGGGCGATGCCGTCCGGCAGATCGCGGTGCGACTGGCGGCCGAGGACCCACGGGTCGTGCACCTCGACGCCCCCGGCACCATCCCCGAGAGCCGGAACATCGCGCTGGGGCGGGCCCGCGGCGAGCTCATCGCGTTCCTGGACGCCGACGAGGAGGCGCCATCGGGCTGGCTCGACACGCTCTGCGCTCCATTCGCCGAGCCGGCGGTCGGGTTCACGGGGGGCCCGACGCCGGCGATGGCCGGCACCACGCGGAACATCGGCGCCCGGTTCTACGACGGCTATCTCCGCCGCTTCTACGATGTCGAGGCCCGGGCCCACCCTCACGCCCTGCCGATGGGCAACTCAGCGTGGCGCGCCCGGGTCTTCGATACGGTGGGCCTCCTCGATGCCTCGTTCCTCCCGGGCACGGGGAACGAGGACCAGGAGGTGGCCCTCCGGGCGATTCGAGCGGGATTCCGGGGCGTCTACGTGCCGGAGGCGGAGGTAGCCCACGACTTCACGGACATGAGCATGAGCGCGCTCCTGCGTAAGCAACGGCGCTACGCCGAGGGCGGCTACGCCGTCTGGCGCCGGACGGGCGCCACCTACGAGGCGCGACCCGGTCGGATCGCTCCGTACGTCGTGGCGCCCGCGCTCGTCGTCGCGGGGGCTCTGCTCCTGCCGTTCGGTCCGACTCGGCTGTGGGGAGAGTGGGTGCTGCTCGCCGGCGCTGGGCTCTTCCTCGCAATGGCTCTCGCGCTCACCGTCTCCGGCCTGCGGCTCGACCGACGCTATCCGGGCCTGCGCTGGCGGGTCCTCGAGATCCCCCGGCGGTGGGCGACTCTCTATGGGGCTTTCCAAGGCTGGCGCCGGTTCGGACGATCCGCGAGCCCCGGGACGGCCCGGCCGTAGGCCCTCTGCACCGTCGGAGTCCGGCTGGCCGGAAACCGCTGCCCCCAAGCGTTTTAGAGGGAACCGGCTCGACGCGGGCATGTCCACCCACACGGCGTCCAAGGCGCCGGTGCAGGCCGGCGAGCTCGTCCGCCTTGACTACGAGATCTGGAACGACTCGGCCTCGCCGCCGGAGCTCGTGGAGACGACCCGGGAGGCGGTGGCGACCACGGCGAACTGGAAGGCGCCGGACGGGTTCCATTACGGACCCCGGGCGCACGCCGTCGGCGGCGAGTACTTCCCGACCAACGTCGAGGCGGCGATCGCCGCCGCGCACGTCGGAGAGGAGGTCACCAAGGAGTTCGCGCCGGGCGATGCCTTCGGCGAGAAGGACCCCAAGCTGATCGAGCTGTTCTCGATGCACGAGGTCGAGCGGCTTCCCGAGATGCGCCGCGAGGACGCCCACCTCGACATCGGCACCGTCCTCACCATCCACGGCCGCCGGGGCCGGGTCGTGAGCCTCACGGCCGCCCGGGTGCGCGTCGATTTCAACCCGCCGCTAGCGGGCCGCAAGATCCGCGCGACCTTCCTGATCGCTGAGCCGATCCACACCCCGGCCGAGCAGGCCCAAGCCATCCTCGAGATTACCTACGGACGAGGGGCCGAGTTCAAGGTGGAGAGCAAGGGCTCGACTCTCGAGCTCCATGTGCCGGATCGATCCAAGTTCGACTTCGCCTGGCTCGCGGCGAAGCCCCGAGTGATCGAGCAGCTCCGCCAGCACCTCCACCCCGAGACGATCCGCGTCATCGAGGAGTACGTCACCCCGGCCGAGCCTAAGGCGAAGGCCGAGAGCGCTCCGAAGTCCGCCTCCGCTACCGCCGCTCCGCCGAAGGAGGGCGACGAGCCGAAGGCGCACGCGGCCCACCGGGGCGTGCACAAGCCCAAGACGGAGCCGGCCCCGAAGCCCGAGCCCGAGAGCTAGTCCGCCGCCAACGCACCCGGCCCGGTCGCGCTAGTTGGGCCGGAGCACTCGCTCCGCGATGGCGGCGAGCGCGCCACCGACGATCGGCGCGATCCAGAACAGCCAGCTCTCCTGGATCGCCCACCTCGCCGAGGGCCAGGCTATCGCCGAGATCAGGGCCGGCGAGAAGCTGCGGACCGGGTTCAAGGAGGCGCCGTCGACCGGGATGGCCATGAGGTTGGTCACCACGAGCGCGAGGCCGATCGCCACGGGCGCGAGGTTCTTCGCCGAGCTCTCCGGCCGGGTGACCAGCTGGATGACCAGGATGAAGACGAACCCGAGGGCGACCTCGATCAGGAACACGGCGCCCACGGTGTAGCCGCAGCCGGCCGGCGCGCCGAAGCCGGAGAAGCACTGCGAGCCGAGCGCCGCCCCCTGCGCCACGCTGCTGACCTCCGAGCCGCCTCCCGTGACGATCCCGTACACGACCGCGATGCCGACGAGGCCACCGAGGATCTGAGCGATGAGGTAACCCGGCACGTCCGCCCACTTGAAGCGGCCCGACGTGGCGAGCGAAACGGTCACGGCGGGATTGAAGTGGGCGCCCGAGAGGTCCCCGAAGGCATAGGCGAGGGCCAACAGGACACCCCCAAAGGCGAGCGAGACCGCCACGTCGCGCGAGGTGAAGTCGAACGTCGGCAGCGTGAACACCGCCGCGCCTCCCCCGATCAGCAGGAGCCCGAACGTTCCCAGGAACTCGGCCACGATCCGCTGCGACATCGAAGCGGCCATCGCCCCGCACGGGGGTTTGGGGGGCATAACGGTTCGCAAGCCCGCGCTGCTTCCTGCCTCGCGGCCAGGGTTCGTACGGAACGTTCAAAGCGCACGCTCCCTCGTTTTCTGGGATGGGAACGGCGGCAGGGCCCGGCGCGGCTCCGGGGGCCCACGAGGATCCCCGCCGCCTGATCGCGGTCCTGTTCGTGGTCGGGACGGTGATGGCGATTCTCGTCGGCTACCTGGGGGAGACCGGCCGGATCGGCGGCCCCATCCCGGGAACCTACCCGAATGCGGGCGGCGGGGCACCGGCCTGCCAAGGCAGCAACCGGACCGGGAGCTACCACTTTGTGCTCATCGCCGGCGAGCGCGGGAGCTACACCTTCAACGGGACGAGTCCGGGACCGTGCCTGGTCGTCGGGCTGAACAGCCAGGTCCAGATCACCTTCCGCGTGGATCCGAACGCGATGATGAACCACAGCTTCGACATCATCCCGGCCGCTGGGCTGGCCAACGCCACCCCGGTGTTCTCCGGCGCCGGATTCACCGGCCCGGCGAGATTCTCGGGACTGGCCCCCGGCTCCGAACTGAACTTCACGTTCACGGCGAGCACCGCGGGATCCTACCGCTACATTTGTGAGATGTCGGGCCATTACGCCCTCGGGATGTACGGCCTGTTCTCCGTCGCCGCGCCCAGTGTGACGAGCACCGGAACCGCAGGGAGCATCCGATGACCCTGACCGCGACCGGCGCCCCACGGGTCGCCGCGGAGAAGCCGGGCTCTTACCGCGGCTGGGCGATCGGCGGCGGGATCATCGCCGCGGTCCTCATCGTCGGCCTCATCCTGTGGACGACCTACCACGGTTGGTAGGCGCGCCGGCGGAGTCCGGCCAGCGGTAGAGGTACACCTTCGTCGCCGGGTCCTCGGCGACGCTCGTCCACGCCGTCACCGGGTGCCAGTGGCTCACGACCCGGCTCCCGGGCCGGAGCTGGGCCTCGAGCAGAGGGCGCAGACGTTCCATGGCCTCGGGCCAGAGGAACACGGCGACGACGGTGGCGCTGCGGAAGTCGCTCCCGTACAGGTTGCCCCACTGGATGCGGACCCGGTCGACCGGTCCGCCGAGCCAGCGTCGGAAGCGGAGGATGAGCACCCGGATCGGGTCGACCTCGACCCCCACCGCGCGGGCGCCGCGCTCCCGGGCCGCCCGAAATACGATCGCCCCTGTGCCCGCGCCGAGGTCGTAGAGCGTGTCCCCCGGCCCGACCTCGGCGGCGTCGAGCATGCGCGTCACCACGGCGCGGGGCGTGGGCTGGTAGCCGGCGCCGAAGGCGAAGGAGGCGTACAGAAAGTACACGACCACGCCGAGCCCGGCGAGGAAGGCGTAGAGCACCCAGTACGGGAGTACCATGCCCTACCCGGAGCGTCGGCCTCCGAGGGATCGGTAGAGCCGCTCGGCCGCCGTGCCGGGATCGAGCTCGCGGCGCTCCATAGCCCCGACCAACGTCTCGAGCACGCGTCCTCCGTCGACGCGGGCCGAGGCCTTCTCGAGCACGCGCTCGCGGAAGCGCTCGAGCAGCTCGTCGCGCAGTCGCGTGCGGGCCCGCTCCGCCAGAAGTCCGCTCGATCGCAGATAGGCCTCATGCGCCTCGATCGCGCTCCAGAGCTGGTCGATGCCGGTGCCGTTGGCTGCCGAGCTCTGCACGACCTTCGGCCGCCACGTGTCGGAGCGCATCGTGAGGCCGGCCAGCTCCAACAGGTAGCGCGCCGCCCCGTCGGCGCCGGGCAGGTCGGCCTTGTTCACGCAGAAGACGTCGGCGATCTCGAACAGCCCGGCCTTGAGGCTTTGGACCTCGTCGCCGAGGTGGGGCACGAGCACCACGACGTTCGTCGAGGCAACCTGGCCGATCTCCACGTCGATCTGGCCGCTGCCGGCGGTCTCGATGAGCACGACGTCCATCCCGAAGGCATCCAGGAGCCGGGCCACCTGCCGCGTCGTCGCCGCGAGCCCGCCGGCGTGGCCACGACTGGCCATCGACCGGAAGAACACCCCGGCGTCGGCCGGGTCCCGGTCGATGCGGATGCGGTCACCGAGGACCGAGCCTCCGGAGAATGGGCTCGACGGGTCGACGCCGATCACCCCGACGGTCTTGTTCGCGGCGCGCAGGTGGGCCAGCAGCCGGTTGACGATCGACGACTTGCCGACGCCGAGCGGACCGGTGAGGCCCACGACGGTCGCCCTCCCCGAGAACGGGTAGAGCGCCCGCAGGGCCGGTTCGGCCTTCGGGTCGCGGTCTTCGACCTGCGTGATGAGTCGGGCGAGCGCCCGGCGGTCCCCGCGCCGAACCGCCTGGGCGGCCGGCGGAATCGCCGGCGCGCGCGTCATGGGTGCGGACGCGCGATCGTCCGGGCGGTCCGGACGATCTCCTCGAGCGTGGCGCCGGGGCCGAAGATGGCGCGGACCCCGAGCTTGCGGAGCCGTCGTGCGTCCTCGTCGGGGATGATCCCCCCGGCGAAGACCGGGACCGAGCCCGCCTTGCGCTGCTTGAGGAGCGCGAGCACCCTCGGGAACAGGACCATGTGAGCGCCGCTCAGGATCGATAGCCCGATCAGGTCGACGTCCTCCTCCATCGCGCTCTCCACGATCTCCTCGGGGGTCTGGCGGAGTCCGGCGTAGATGACCTCCATGCCCGCGTCGCGCAGGGCGCGCGCCACGACCTTGGCCCCGCGATCATGGCCGTCGAGGCCGGGCTTGGCGATCAGCACCCGGATCGGGCCGGTCCGCTTCTCCCGGGCCATCGGCGGATAACGAGCGGAGTGCCCCTGTAAAGGTTTCTCGCCGCTATAGGAGTGCGAGGAGGTCGAAGAGCAGGTTGCCGACAAGCACGGCCGCGACCGATCCGGCGAAGAGCAGCAGCAGGTACGGGATCTGCGGGGTCACCCAGACCTCGGTCGCGCCGCGTGCCCGTAGCTGCTCCGCCTGGCGTCGGCGCAGCGCAATGTCCTCCTGCGTCGTATCGACCGCCTCCTCCTCGCCGTGGAGGAACGGGTCCTTGAGCCACACGAAGCGGTGGGGGAGCTCCTCGACCGGGATCACGTAGCCCGTGAAGCCGCCCGGGACCCGGAAGTTCCCGTCCCGGACATTCCGCACGGCGATCGCGACGGGGACGGCGAGCGACAGCAGCGCGGCGTCGATGAGCACGACGACCGCGAACGGCGTTACCCCCAGCAGCATCCCGGCGTTGCCGGGCTGGCCCAGGAACGGATGCGCGAGAAACGGCACGAGGATGCCCGCGGCGATCAGCGCCTTCGCGTCGGCGCCGCCGTAGAGGACCCCGAACTCGAACAGACCGCGGGCGAGATAGACCGAAAGCAGCACGGCCAGCACGGGGGTCGGGAGACCCGCCGGGCCGATGCCGAACTTCCACGCCACGATCCCGGCGATCAGCGCGACGGCGAGGTACGTCCCGGCTTCGACGAGGGAGGGGAGCCGCGGGTGGGACTTCTCGAGCCGGGCGTCCCACGGCACGAGGTGCTCGATCACGAAGGCGCTCGCCAGGAGCCAGAGGGCGAGTCCCAGCGCGCTCCCGGGGGCCTCGACGTAGATGCCCCACGCCGCTCCGAACAGCGACATCACGAGCCAGAGGCGGTCGGAGACCTCCCGGACGCGCCAGTCCGTGAGCGCCGCGTACGCGAATCCGGCCAGTAGAATCGCGAGTCCGACGGCCTCCGGAACGCTCGGAGTCATCTCGCCGCCGGACCGTCGAAAAATTGCGCCGCTATCTATTTAACCTGACCCCAACTGGCCGCGCCGCGCCCCATGGTCGAGTTCAAACTCGTCGTTTCCGCCGGTCCAAAGTCCTACCCCAAGACGGTGGGTGAGCCCAGCGCGGCGGGATTCCTCGGTAAGCGCGTCGGCGAGAGCATCGGCGGGGATCTGATCGGTCTCCCCGGGTACGCCCTCAAGATCCAGGGGGGTACCGACCGGAGCGGATTCCCGCTCCGCGGCGACCTGCCCGGCAGCCGGCAGGTCCGGCTGTACGTCCAGGAGGGGTTCGGCTTCCACCCGCTCCGGCACGGCATGCGCCGGCGCCGCACCTACCGCGGCGGCGCCATCAGCGAGGATACGGTCCAGATCAACCTCACGGTCGAGAGCTCCGGCCCACAGTCGCTGGAGGAGCTCCTTCGGCCTCAATGAAGGCGCCCCGGCAACCCGAAGTGAACATCGGCCTGGTCGGCCACGTCGACCACGGCAAGACCACGCTGACCCAAGCGCTCACCGGCGAGTGGACCGACCGGCACTCCGAGGAGCTTCGGCGGGGCATCTCGATCAAGCTCGGCTACGCCGACTCCGCCTTCTACCGCTGCCCCGACCTCGAGGCGCCGGCGTGCTACCGGACCGACCCCGACTGCCCGCCCGATGGCGGCAAAGCCGAGTTCCTCCGGGCGGTCAGCTTCGTCGACGCCCCCGGCCACGAGACCCTCATGGCCACGATGCTGAGCGGCGCCGCCCTGATGGACGGCGCGCTACTGCTCGTGGCCGGCAACGAGCACGTCCCGCAGCCCCAGACGCGCGAGCACCTCTACGCGCTGGACATCATCGGCGTGCGGAAGGTCGTCGTCGTCCAGAACAAGATCGACCTGCTGACCGACGCCCAGGCCGAGGAGAACCAGCGGGAGATCACCCAGTTCCTGAGCGGCACCCCGATCGCCGGCGCGCCGATCGTGCCGATCTCGGCCAACCACCGCGTCAACATCGACGCCCTCATCGGAGCGATGCAGGAGACGATCCCGACACCGGCCCGGGACGCCTCCAAGCCGCCCCAGATGTACGTCGCCCGCTCCTTCGATATCAACCGTCCCGGCACGCGCCCCAAGGCGCTCCGCGGTGGCGTGCTCGGCGGGTCGCTTCTGCAGGGCCGCCTCAAGGTCGGTGAGGAGATCGAGATCCGGCCCGGACTCACGGGCGAGGGCGCCGCGCCCTTCCTCCGGACCAAGGTCACCGGCCTCGTGAGCGGGGGGCTGGAGCTCGACGAGCTGCGGCCGGGCGGCCTCGCCGCCATCGGAACGACCCTTGATCCGTCGCTGACCAAGGCCGACAGCCTCGGCGGGCGGCTCGTGGGCACCCCGGGAACCCTCCCGCCCGTGTCGCAGAAGATCCGGCTCAAGACGACGCTGCTCGACCGCGTCGTGGGCGCGCAGAAGGAGGTCAAGGTCGAAAAGGTCCGGACGAGCGAGATCCTCGCCGTCACCGTCGGCACGACGGTCGCCCCCGGCAAGGTCACGAGCGCACGGGGGGACGAGATCGAGCTCACGCTCGGGCGTCCGGTCACGGTCTTCGGTGGCGGTCGGGTCGCCATCTCGCGCCGCATGAACGCCTGGCGGCTCATCGGCTACGGGATCGTGGAGGCCTAGGACGTGCGCCCCGACCTCATGGAGCTCATCTGCTGCCCGCTCTGCCGCGCTGATCTCGAGCTCACGGTGACCTCGAAGAAGGGCGACGAGATCGAGGCCGGGACCCTCACGTGCAGCAAGTGCGGCACCGTCTACCCGATCGAGGACGGCATCCCCAACCTTCTGCCCCCCGAGGACCGCACCTGAGCCCGCGCTCGTCCCGCTCCCGGCGATGACGTAAAAACCGCCCCGTCGTCCTCGTCGGCCCATGCCGGGTCTCGACCCCGCGTCGCTCGCGCTCGCGTTCATCCTCACGCTCACCGAGATGACCGAGGTGGTGGCGCTCGTCTTCGCCCTGCGTCCCGACACCGGCTCCATCCGCCACGGCGCTTCGGGGGCCATCGCCGGGACCGCGCTGGTCGGCGGGATCGCGCTGGTCGCCGGCGCTTTCCTCATCGAGCTCCCGCAACGCGCGTTGCTCGCCGGCTCCGCGGTCGTCCTGCTCGGCTTCGGCTTCTTCCTGTTCCGCAGTACGCTCCGGAGCTACCGCCGGGCCCGCCCGGGTGCGACGGCGGCGTCCGCGCCCAAGGGAGAGCGCGCGGTCCAGTTCGCCGGCGGATTCACCGTCGGCGCCGTCGAGAGCATCGAGGCGGTGATCGTCCTCCTCGGCATCGCCGCCGGTGGTCAGGCGTTCTCGGCCATCGTCGGAGCGGTCTCGGCCGGCGCGCTCCTCGTGGTGCTCGCCGCCGTCGTCCACGAGCGGATCCGCAAGATCAAGGTCCCCACGCTCAAGCTCGTCGGCACCAGCCTCCTGTTCTCGTTCGCCGTGTTCTGGGGCGCCGAGGCGCTCGGGGTGAGCTGGCCGTACGGCGACCTCGCGCTGGTCCCGCTCGTCCTCCTGTTCCTCGGGGCGGTACGCGGCAGCATCGCGCTGCTCCTCGGACCGGCGCCGGCGCTTCCGCTAGAGACCAAGAGTTAAGGCGAAACGCCCGACTCGACGCGGGCCATGCGCCGCTCCCCCCGCGACGAGGAGGACGAGGACGGGGGGGAGGACGAGGAAACCGCTCCGCGTCGACGTCGGCGCAAGGGTTCGCTGGCACCTCCCGAGGGCGTCAAGGCGTGGTCGCCCGAAGGAGAGAGCGAGGAGACTTCCCACGGGTGGTTCCACCGGGGCCCGAAGCGACCGGTCTACTGGCGGGCGCGCGACACCTGGTGGTTCGAGCCGCTGGTCGCGCTCGCGATCCTGGTACTGCTCATCGTCGCGCTGTTCGCGTACACCCAGAACTGGCCGCCGGTCTACGTGATCGAGTCCAGCAGCATGCAACACGGCAGCAACGACGTCGTCGGGCTGATCAACACCGGCGACCTCGTGCTGGCCCAGAAGGTCGACAGCTCCCAGATCGTCACGTACGAGGCCGGGGCGCAGTCGGGCTATTCGACGTACGGCGAGTTCGGCGACGTCCTGCTGTACTATCCCAACGGCCAAGCCGGCTCGACGCCGATCATCCATCGGGCGATCCTCTACCTCGAGTGGAATCCGATCAACAACACCTACAACGCCTCGGCGCTGGCGGGGCTCCCCTGCTCGGCCACCTCCCATCCCTACTACAAGACGGCCAACACGCCCACGACCTGCTCGACGACCGGCATCGGGGGCCAGCTCCTCCTGTACGACGTGGGCTGGCAGGGCGTGACCATCAACCTCCAGGTGGGCGAGCTCGGCGGCCACTCGGGGTTCCTCACGATGGGGGACAACAACTACCAGCCGGGCAACCCGGGCACGGGGGAGCCGGACGAACCCGCCCTCACGAGCCTTGTCGAACCGGCCTGGGTCCTGGGCGTGGCCCGCGGGATGATCCCGTGGTTCGGCTCGCTCAAGCTCCTCCTCGAAGGCGACTCGGGCATGGTCCCGAGCCAGTCCTGGCAGTGGCTCGGGATCAGCATCGCCGGCATCGTCCTGGCGGGCCTCGGGCTGCACCTCGCCATCCAGCGGATCGAGCGTCGCAAGGAGGCCGAGCGGCTGGGCGAGGAGCCGAGCGAGCTCGAGGAGAATCTCGGCTGGTTCTCGCGGTTCATCGACCGGCTGCGGCGTACCTCCTTCGACGATGAGGAGGACGAGGACGCCCCCAAGCTCGCGAAGAAGCACCGGACGGTCCACATCGACCCCCGCCACCCGGCCGGCAAGGGCGGCCGGCCCCGACCGCGCGTGAAACGGACCGAGGCCCGGAAAGGGCACGACAAGCACACCCACCGCTCGGGACACCCGAATCCCGAAGACCGGAGCCTGTAGCCGGGAGCCGAGGAGCGGGACTCCCAGGCCACCGGCCCGGGGCACTCCGCCCGAACCGTGACCGTTCGAAAAAAGGGGGAGAGGAAAGGGTTCGCCTATCGCAACGTCCCGGACGCTTAGGTCAGGGTCGCCGTGACCTGGCCCGAGTACGATCCGACGCCGAGGGCGACGATGACCTCGCCCGTCGGGTTGGGCGCGCACGAGCCGGAGGCGCAGCCGAGGTCCAGCACGAACTCCTGGGTGGTCGAGAGCCCCGTGGTGGGGGTCCCCGCCCACGTCCCCGTGCTGATCGTGTAGGTCGCGATCACCGTCGGGGCCGAGGAGATCAGGGTGACCTTCGCTCCCGCGAACGCCACGGGGTTACCCGCGGAGTCGTGGATGACGAAGTTCATCCCGGCGGCGGTGATGCCACCGCCGGCCGAGCCGACCGCCAGGTTGTAGCACTGGTCGCCCGTCGCGCAGCTGCCGAGGGTGTTGGTCGCGGCCGTTCCGATGGTCTTCTGGGGCGTTCCGAACGTGAACGCCGTGCCGATCGGCGTGTTGCCCGGGCCCTTGGTGAAGCCCGAGATCAGGATGTACAGCACCGCCGCGAGGACCACGGTGATCGCCACCAGTAGGATCGTCGCGATGATGGGGGACACCCCACGCTTGTTCGGCTTTCGGAAGCTCCGCGCCTTTTCACTCCACATGATGTGTTTTCCTCCTAGTTCACTTCGGTTCTGCTCAGACCAACGTCACCTGGACCTGGCCGGAGTACGAACCGACGCCGAGCGCCACCAGCACTTCGCCGGTGGGGATCGGGCTGCACAGGTTCGCACCGGAGACGGTGCATCCCGTGTCGAGCACGAGGGTCTGGGTCGTCGAGAGCGAGGTGGTCCCGCCCACGGTCCAGGTTCCGGTCGTGAACGAGTAGGTACCGAGGGAGGTACCGCTCGACGACTCGAGCTGGATCGACGGAGTTCCGTGAGTGAAGCTCACGGGGTTACCGTTCGCGTCCCGGATGGCGAAGTTCAGCGAGGAGGCGGTGATACCGCCACCAGCCGAACCGACCGGGAGGTTGTCGCACCAGTCGCTGATCCCCACGGCGGCGGCACAGAAAGTCGCCGCGGCTCCGTTCGATGTCTGCGTGGCCGACCCGTAGGTGAATGCCGTACCGAGCGGGGTGTTGCCCGGGCCCTTCGTGAAGCCCGAGATAAGGATGTACAACACCGCGGCCAGCACCACCGTGATCGCCACGAGCAGGATCGTGGCGATGATCGGGGAGACCCCGCGCTTGTTCTTGCGTCGCCAGCTTCGCGCTTTCTCTGTCCACATGTCGTGTTTCCTCTGGGGGCCTCGGCCCCGCAAAGGAATCGGAGGGGCCGGGTTTGGTATTTGAACCTTTGGCTGCATCATTCGACATGCGACGACATTGAGTTCGACACACTCCGACCGTCGACTCCGCGAATCTCTCGGAAATGCGCCCTCCCCGCCCATCGGCCCGAATACGTATAACCGACCGCCGGCCACGACGCTCGGCGGCCGGTCGACGGGGCGTGACGCCCGAGGAACTATCCCGTTAAGCGGAGGCCCTCCCTCGTTCCCCACCCTAGATGCAGTACAAGTGGAAGG
>DASYZY010000035.1:0-12447 GCA_035945735.1 Thermoplasmata archaeon | reverse complement strand
GATCTCGCTGTCGCGGGTGTCGAAGGTCATGGCGGCGTCGTAGACCGGGCCGGGACCGTTGCCGAAGGGACCCCAGCTCGCCGGGTCGGCCGGAGCCCAGCCGTTCGCCGAGAGCGACCAGCTGTCGGGGAGCGCGAACGGGCAGAAGCCGCCGATGGGGGCGACACCGCAGCCACCCATCATCAGCAGGTAGCCGTCGGCCGCGTCGAACGCCATCGACGCGCCCCACCGCCCAGGCGGCGCCCGGATCAGGCCGGTGAAATTGTACCAGCTGCCCGAAGCGAAGCTCCAGGTCTCGCCGGAGACGTAGCCAGAGGTCCGGACCCCTCCGAACAGGATCACCGCGTCGACGCTGCCGCTCGGATCGAACGCCATCGACGCGCCGTACAGCGGACCGGGATTGTTGGGCCGGGGCGCAGCGACCGGCAGACCGGATCCGAGAGACCCTAGCGCCGACGCACTGGTCGCGGCGAGCGGAGCGCCACAGGTTCCGGACAACCCACCCGGGCTCACCGAGCAGCCGAGCGGGACGCCGCCGGCCGGACCCGCTCCGCGGGCCAGCGATGCGGCCGCGGCGTCGAAGGCGGCCGTTCCGACGCTCTCGGCCGCCGAGCCGGTCACCGGCGCCCGCGGCTCGAACGGGGTCGCGGCGAGCGGAGCCGCGAGTGTGGCTGGGGGCAGCGGACGAGCCGTAACGGTGGGGAGAGCGACGAGCACGCTCAGCGCGAAGAGGAGCAGGAGTGGCCCCCGGGGGAGTCGGCCCGGGAAGGGTCGAACCCGAGGGGGCGAACGAGGCGCGCCCACGGCGATAGGGGGAGGCATTGAACTATATACCTCTCATCGACGGCCGGAGCCTCCGGCGGCCCCCCCGTCCGCCTCGGAAAGTCGGCCTCGCGCTCGCGGCCCGATCCGGCGTTACGAACGGAACCGATTTTAGCGGCGGCTGAGTGGGCGCGTCGTGGCGGAGTACGTCTCGGTCCAGGAGCTCGAGGCGGGGCACGAGTCCCACGGGTCGGTGTCGGTGCCCTTCGTGGTCCTGGCCTCCGTCCTCATCGGCGCCGGGCTCTTCCTCGTCGCGGCCTGGGTGCTCTCCTTTGATTGGCTCTACTTCACCGGCGTAGCCCCCGTCGCGATCGGCTTCCTGCTCCTGTTCAGCCCGAGGGCTGGACCCGACCACTAGGGTCGCGGCGCATCGCGTGGCGGAGACCGCGGCGTCCCCCTGGATCGTCAAGCTCGGCGGCAGCGTCGTCACGCGAAAGCGCGAGGAAGGCAAGCTGCGTCCCAAGGTGCTGGCCCGACTCTCGGAGGAGATCGCCTCCGCCCCCCGGCCGCTGGTCGTCCTGCATGGCGCCGGCTCCTTCGGCCACGTCGGGGCCGATCGCGCCGGTCTCGCCGATCCGCCGACTCCCGATCGGTCTCCCGAACGCCGTCGACGGGCGGCGGCGCTGGTCGCGGGAAGCGTCCGGGGGCTGCACCTCGCGGTGCTGCGCGGGCTCCTGAGCGCGGGCGTGCCCGCCTACTCCGTCCCGGTCGGGGCGACGGCGCTCAGCCGCGCCGGCACGCTCGAGCGATTCGAGGAGCGGCCGTTCGTGGCCGCGCTCGAGCGCGGCCTCGTACCGGTGTGCTTCGGGGACGTGGTCCCGGACACCGACTGGGGGTTCTCCATCCTGTCGGCCGACACGATCGCGCTGCGCCTGGCCCGTCCGCTCGCCGCGCGGAAGGTCGTGTTCGTCTCCGACGTCGATGGGCTACTGGAGTATCCCACCGGCGGCCGAGGGCGCCCGCGCGTGATCGAGCGCCTGGACGCGCACGCCCTCAGCTCACTGCTGCCGAGGCCCGGCGCGCCGGACGTCACTGGCGGGATCCGCGGGAAGCTCGAGGTCGTGCTCGCGCTCGCGCGCGAGGGCGTCGACGCAGGGATTATCAGCGGACTTCGGCATGGTGCGCTCGCTCGGGCGCTATCGGGCGAGGAGGTTCATGGGAGCTGGGCAGGACCCTCGTTCCGCTGAGGCCGTGCCGGCCGATCCGGCCTCGCTGCTGACCCACCGCAAGGCCGATCACGTCCGGGTCGTCCTCGGGGAGAACGTCGAGGGCCGCTACCGGTACTGGACCGACATCCAGCTCGAGCACAACGCGCTGCCCGAGATCGATTTCGAGGAGGTCGATCCCTCCTGCGAGCTGTTCGGCAAGCGGCTGAAGGCGCCGCTGGTCATCACCGGCATGACGGGCGGCTACCCCGGGGCGCAGCGGATCAACGACAACCTCGCCCGGGCCGCCGCCGAGGTGGGCGTCGCGCTGGGGATCGGCAGCGAACGAGCGGCGATCCTCTCCGGCCAGCATCCCGAGAGCTACGCGACCATCGCGCGTCACGACGTCCCGCTCCGGCTCGCCAACGTCGGGGCACCCCAGATCATTCCCCAGGAGCCCGGGGCGCGCCAGCTGACCGCCTCCGACGCACGTGCGGCGATGGAGCTGGTCCACGCCGACCTGCTCGCCGTCCATCTCAATTTCCTGCAGGAGATGGTCCAGCCCGAGGGCGACCGGCGAGCCCGGGGGGCGCTGTCGGCGATCAGCGAGCTCGCCCGCGAGCTGCCCGTGATCGCGAAGGAGACCGGCGCCGGCCTGTCCCGGTCGGTCGCCGACCGATTGAAGGCCGCAGGGGTCCGGGGCTTCGACGTGAGCGGCACCGGGGGGACGAGCTTCGCCGCCGTGGAGCATCACCGAGCCCGGGCTCGCGGAGCGCTCCGGGAAGCTCGGCTCGGCAAGACATTCTGGGACTGGGGGATCCCCTCACCGGTCTCGGTCCGGGCGGTCGTCCCGGTCGGGCTCCCCGTCATCGCGAGCGGGGGCATCCGCTCGGGCCTCGACGTCGCGCGCGCGATCGCCCTCGGTGCGAGCGCCGCCGGGACCGCGGGGGGCATTCTCCGCGCGGCGACCGTGGGGCCGGCGGAGACGAAGGCCGAGCTCGAACAGGTCGTGCACGAGCTCAAGGTGGCGATGTTCCTCACCGGCTCCGCCACGCTGGCCGAGCTCCGAAAGGCGCCGTTCGTGGTCACCGGCGAGACCCGGACCTGGCTCGGTCCGTGAGCGGACCGCTCGCCGATCCCCTGGTCCACCGCGAGGCGGAGAAGCGGGCGTGGGCCCGCGCCAGCGGTCGCCCCGGAGTCCCGAGCAACGTCGAGTGGCGGGAGCAGCTCGATCCGGACTCGAGGCAGCGGCTCGGCGTGCAGATCGCCCGGCGCCCGACCCGCACCCTCTCCGGAGTCGCGGTCGTGGCCGTGATGACCGCCCCCACGCGCTGCCCGCACGGTACCTGTACGTACTGTCCGGGTGGGATCGAGGCCCGATCGCCCCAGAGCTACACGGGCGAGGAGCCCTCGGCGCTGCGGGGCGCGCAGTTCGGCTTCGACGCCAGAGCGATCACGGAGCACCGGCTCGCCGCGCTCGAAGGGATCGGCCACCCCACCTCGAAGGTCGAGGTGATCGTGATGGGCGGCACCTTTCCCTCGCGCCCGCCCTCGTTCCAACGCGAGGTCTTCCACAAGATCTTCGACGGGCTGAACGGCGAGGACTCCGGAGATCTCGAGTCCGCTCAGCTCCGGAACGAGTCCGCCGAGCGACGGTGCGTGGGACTCACGGTGGAGACCCGGCCGGATTGGTGCGACGCTCGGGTCCTCCCGTTCCTGCTCAAGGCAGGCGTGACCCGGATCGAGATCGGCGTCGAGTGCCTTCGGGACCCGGTGCTCGCCTCGGTCGGGCGCGCGCACGGCGTCGCCGAGGTCGTGACCGCCACACGGGCCGCCAAGGACAGCGGCCTCAAGGTCGGCTACCACATGATGCTCGGGCTTCCCGGAATGGACCCGGAGGCCGATGCCGCGGGATTCGAGCGGCTGTTCGCGGACCCGGCCTTCCGGCCGGACTTTCTCAAGATCTACCCGACGCTGGTGCTGCCGGGAACCCCGTTGTTCGCCGAGTGGCAGGCGGGACGGTACGCTCCGTACGACGCCGCGGTCGCCGCCGAGCTCCTCGCCCGGATCAAGCCGAAGCTTCCCCCCTGGGTGCGTATCCACCGGATCCAACGGGACATCCCGGCCCGGCTCATCGCTGCCGGGGTCCGATCGGGCAATCTCCGCCAGCAGGCGCTCGCTCTGCTCGCGGAGCGCGGGCAGCGGTGTCCCTGCCTGCGCTGCCGCGAGGTCGGTCGGCGAGCCTCCCCGGAGGCGAGCGCGCTGGTCCCCCTCGAGCGCGAGTACGAGGCGAGCGGTGCGCGCGAACTGTTCCTCTCGTACGAGGAGCCCGAGAGCGAGGCGGTCGGCGCCTACCTGCGACTCCGCCTGCCCTTCGGAGACTCCGAACTCGCGGGCCGTGGGGCCATCGTGCGCGAGCTCAAGGTGCTCGGACCGGAGGTCGGTGTCGGCCGGGCGGCCAACATCTCCGAGCTCCAGCATCGGGGTCTGGGCCGCGCCCTGCTGGAGCGCGCGGCCGAGCGTGCGCGCGAGGCGGGGGCGACGCAGCTGTACGTCACGAGCGCGGTGGGCACGCGCGAGTACTATCGGCGCCGGGGCTTCGAGCGGGCCGGGCCGTACCAGCGGTTGCCGCTCCCCAATGGGCCCTAGAACGGGCGGCCGGCCGCGTTGCGCGTCGCGCTCGTCGACGTGCGCGCGGGGAACTCTTCGCAACCCTTATGCCCCCAACCGACTCGGCCGGCCCCGAGTGACCCGAATGGGCCGGAATCTACAGGTCGAACCGCTGCGCGCCGTGCACATCGAGGACCAGGGTGTCGAGCTGGTCGAGCGGAAGGGGATCGGCCACCCCGATTCGATCGCCGATGGCGTCAGCGAGAGCGTGAGCCGGGCGCTGAGCCGGCTGTACCTCGACGAGTTCGGCCGGATCCTCCACCACAACACCGACGAGACCCAGGTCGTGGGCGGGGCCTCCGAACCGAAGTTCGGCGGCGGAAAGGTCACGAACCCGATCTACGTGCTCCTCGTCGGCCGCGCCACGACCGAGGTCAACGGCGAGAAGCTTCCGTACCGGCAGGTCGCCATCGATGCCGCCCGGTCGTACGTGGGCTCGGTCTGCGCCCACCTGGACGTCGACAAGCAGATCGAGTTCGACTGCCGCATCGGCAGCGGCTCGGTCGACCTCCGCGGGGTCTTCGAGCAGAAGGCGGTCCTCTCCAACGACACCAGCTTCGGTGTCGGCTTCGCGCCGCTGTCCGACACCGAGCGGCTCGTCCTCGAGAGCGAGCGGTACCTCACCGGGAAGCTCAAGAAGAAGCTCCCGGCGCTGGGCGAGGACGTGAAGGTCATGGGCTACCGCTCCGGCGACAAGGTGCGGTTGACCATCGCCGCCGCGCTCGTCGACTCCGAGGTCCAGGACGCCGTCGAGTACGCCAATGTCTGCCAGGAGCTCACCGAGAAGGTGACCGAGCAGGCCGCTAAGATCACGTCCAAGCCCGTCGAGGTCAACGTCAACACCGCCGACGACCCCGAGCTGGGTCGCTTTTACCTGACCGTGACCGGGCTCTCCATGGAGGCCGGCGACGATGGGTCGGTCGGGCGGGGCAACCGCGCCAACGGCCTCATCACGCCCAACCGACCGATGAGCCTCGAGGCGACCGCCGGCAAGAACCCGGTGAACCACGTCGGGAAGATCTACAACCTGTTGTCGACGCTCATCGCCAACGACATCGTGAAGGAGACGCGGGGCAACGTGAAAGAGGTCCACGTCCGGATCCTCTCGCAGATCGGCAAGCCGGTCGACGAGCCCCAGGTGGCCTCGATCCAGCTGCTGCCGGCCAACGGCGTGAAGCTCGCCTCGGTCCAGTCCGACGCCCGCTCCGTTGCCGAGGGCTGGTTCGACCAGATCGGCACGCTGCCGCAGAAGCTGCTCGCCGACAAGCTCAGCGTGTTCTGAGCCCGGGGCTCCGACGGGCGCCCGTCGGGGACTAAATAGAAGGACCGCGCATCGTACCCGGGGGAATCCGCAGGATTCCACGGCGGGCGGCCCCGCGGGGGTAGCCGATGATCGACGAAACGTTCCTTCTCTTCGCCGTCATCGCCGTCTTCCTCTCGAGCTTCGTCTACATGTTCTACCAGTTCAACCTGCGACGGCGCCGCCGCATCCTCGAGAGCGAGGTACCGCTCCCCCCCGAAGACCGCGCGTTCAACCAGATCCGGATCGCGCGCGCCGCCTCCGCGCACCTGGCCGACCAGGGGTACGCCGTCGAGGCCGTCACCGAGAGCCTGGACTCGGCGGAGCGCCGGTACGCCCGACGCGATCACGCCGGCGCGCTCCGGCTCGCGCAGGAGGCCCAGGCCAAGCTCCGGCGGATCCACGCCGACGGGGCACCGGCCGCCCGGACTCCCGCCCTCTCCCTATCGGCAGAGGATCCCGGCGTCCCCGACGAGTCCGTGCCGGTCCCCCCGACCCCGGCCGAGAGCGCCGCGCCGCGCCCCTCGAAGGTCCCCAAGGGGATGGTCGAGGCCCGGTTCACCCTCAACCTGCTCGAGCAGGAGCTGGCCGGGGCGGAGAGCTCCCGCCCCGGCGATCCGCGCCTCGGCGAGGCCCGGAATCTCCGCGACGAGGCCCAGCGCGCCTTCGCCGACCGCCGCTATCCGGAGGCGTGGAGCACGGCGCTTCGGGCACGTCGCCGCCTCGGCGCCCCGATCGAGGGCGTCGGCGGACCTGCGACATCCTCCGGGGCGACCGACCCCGAGGCTTCCGCCGCACCCGGCACCTGCCCCCGGTGCGGGCGGGCGCTCCGAGGGGGGGAGAAGTTCTGCCGGGGCTGCGGCGCCTCGCTCGTCGCCCACGCGTGTCCCCGGTGCGGAGTGGCCGTCGAGGCCAGTGACGAGTTCTGCCACGCCTGCGGCTCGCCGGTCGCCGGCTAGCCGGGACTCGCCGCGCTCACCAGGGGCGGCGGGAGGAAGTCGTCCAAGCGCCGCTGGTGTCGCGCGGTGCTCAGATGGGCGCTCGCCCGGATCCACCGAGGAAGTTCGATCACGAAGTACGCCCGGATCTCCTCGAGCAGCTCGTCCAGGCTGGCGGGTCGTCGCGGTTCGGTCCGGAGCGCGGCACGGACGTGCTCACGGACGTTCCACACCCCGAGCGGAAGGATCTCACCGGGATGGACCTCGCGCAGCACGACCACGCCCGCCTGCCGACCGAGAGCCAGCAGCCCCTCGCTCGTGGCGAGCCGGGCGGCGTAGTAGCAGCCGCCGATGCTCGCGTACTGGCTCCGCCCATGGTGGCCCTCGTGGTCGCCCATGACCAGGAGCTCGGTCTCGCTCGGGTTCCACAGCGTGTGCGGGTACCACGCCTCGATCGACTCGTAGCGGTAGGCGCCCGGCAGGAGGATAATCAGCCACCGGTTGTCGAGCGCGGTAAGGCGGTAGAGCAGGATCTCGGACAGCTCGGGCAGGTCGCGCACCCGCTCCAGGTTGGACTTGGACAGTAGGTCGTCGACGGCGGTGATCGACCAGCGCGTGGGCACGAGCGTCCTACGTCGCGCCCGGCCGAGAACTCCGGCGCTGAACGCCCGTTGGATCCGGCTCACCGGCACCGACCGGCCGTACAGCTCCTCGACCCCGACGCGGGCCGACGCATGGATGTCCGAGCTGAGCTTCTCGAGCCGGGCATCGACCCGACGCACGTCGAGACGTAGGCTTTCGATCGGCGCCGATGGACCGAACGGGGGCGCGCTATCGGAGAGCGAGATCCGGGCCCGGGGGGCGCGGCGGAAGTGCGCCTCGGCGTCGGAGGAGTCCTCGGCCAGCGACAGGAGCTGCAGCGACTCGAGGTACCGATCCGGGTGCCGGGCGTCCTCGACCCGAGCGCTTCGGGTGCCCCGGACGAGCCCGGTCCGCATCGCCACCACCTCGGCGACCGGCAGACCCACCCACGACTCCGGCCGGTCCAGGAGTTGGGTGTCGCCGTGCTGCGTCGACAATAGCGGCCCCACCGAGATCTTCGGCCAGCCGAACCGGCCCACGAACAATGCCGGGGGAGAATTTCCGTCGAGCTCCCGGCTGGGGCTCGCGGGCAGCGTCTTCAGGAACGCGTCGTGCCGGAGGAGGATCGGGCAGGTCGGCTTGCCGCAGAGCATCTGTGCCGCGCGGCAGCGCAGGCACATGGTCGGGTCCTCCCGGAGCCCCGGGATCTCGTACGACAGGGAGGGATGCGTCGCCAGGCCGGGGAACGGCGGGGGTCCGCCTGAGCTCACGTCGCTACCAGCGTTCCGGCCTACTTGAACCGACTCGGGACGGGAGAAACGCCCCGAGACGCCGCAGTTTCACTCGAGGTCGGCAGTCGCGGGAGACTCCTCGGGCGTCCTGGTCCGGAGGCCCGTGCGTCCGCCCCCGGGCTCATATACCGACCTTTGGTGGATGGGCCGCGCCGGGCCTTCGGGACTGTGGGGTAGCTTGGTCCATCCTTCGGGGTTCGGGACTCCGAGACGCCAGTTCGAATCTGGCCAGTCCCACTTCGGCCCTCCCCCTCCGGGCGCACGAGGGTCCGTTCGAGTCCGTTCGGCGAGTCCGCCCCAAAACCCCTCGCGCCTTCGGCGCCGCGCGGCCGACCGGGCGTGAGAGCGTGGGCGCCGGTGCCGCGAATCTTCTTGGTCCAGTCGCCTTCCGGTGGCGATGGCCGCGCAAGGGACCCGGTTCCTCGCGCCGCTTCTCGTCACCCGGGACTTCGAGGGGACGCTGGCCTTCTACCGGGCGGCCCTGGGACTGCCGTTCACCGGCGAGCGCCCGTACATGGAGTGCCGCACCGAACGCTCGCTCCTCGCGATCCTCGACCGCGAGTTCATGGCGCGAGGGGGGGAGCTCGATCTGCCGATCGGTGGGAGCGCGATGCCGACCGGCACCACGCTCCTGGCGTTCGAGGTGGACGATCTCGAGGCCGCCTTCGAGCGGCTCTCGGCGGCCGAGGTCAAGTTCCTGACCGCACCCAGCGACCGCATCCCGCTCGGACGCAAGTACGCCTTCCTCCGGGACCCCGACGGCCGGACCGTCGCCCTCCTCGGTCCGCGGATCACGCCTTAGGCGCCGGCCCCGCTCGGTGGCCCGCGATCAGTAGTGATCCGGGATGGGGGCGTCGAAGTCCTCCTCCGGATGGTCGTACAGGCAGATCAGATTCCCATCGGGGTCCGGCACGTAGGCGATCGTATGGCCCGATGCGGTCACCCACAGCTCCTGCTCGAGCGAGTTGGCCTCCTCCGGCCGCGAACGCATGGCCTCGACGGCGCGAGCGTTGACCCACAGTCGCCGGTTGACCGGCAGGATGCCTTTGGCCCGGAGGCGCGGCAGCAGCGCCTTCACGTCCCGGACCCGGACCTCGAGGTGGTCCAACCCCTCGCCCGGGGTGAAGGGAACGTAGAACGGGCTGTCGGGGGCGTACCAGTTCAGCTCGAGGCGTTGACCGGACCGACGGTCCTTGAACAGGACGTACGCCGAGTCGGAGTCCTGCGACCGCTTGAGCTCGACCAGGTCGAGGAGCGAGGTGTAGAACTCGATCGAACGCTCGAGATCGGTCACGCGAATCCCGGTGTCGCACAACCATGTATCCGACACGCCATCGCGATGCGGGGTCGGTATGTAATGCTGCGAGCCAGCTCGTTCGCCGCGCTCGGCCCCGCGGCGGTCGGCTAGCGGCCGGGCGAAGCGACACCGGCCGGGCGCGGCCCGCTACGAGTCGGGCTCGGTCGGAGGCGGCGAAGCCGGCTCGACCTCGGGCGCGTCCGTGACCGGTCGGAACTCGGCATCGACCGGCTCCGCGCCGGTCTCCTCGGGGAGCGGGGCCTCGATCGGCGTGGCGGCCCGGGCGGCATGGCTGCGCCGCCGCCGCACGAGCGCGACGACGACGATGATCGCAACGAGCACGGCCAGGAGCAGGATCGCCAGGTCGACCCCGGTGCTCGCGAGCGGACCGCTCGGGCCGCCCCCGGGCAGGTCGAACGGCACCCGCACCTCGTTCGACGGGTTGCCCGCGCCGATCCGGTTCGACGCGATCACCCGGAAGAGGTAGGTCGCGCCCTGGGACAGGTTCGTGGCATTGAACTCCGTGAGGGCTCCCGCCGACACGCTGGTCCAGCTCGAGCTACCGGCGACGCTCCACTGGATCGTGTAGCCGGTCACGACCGCGCCGTCGTCCTGAGCGGGGGCGCCCCAGACGAGGGTGACGAGCGAACTGTTCCAGGTGGCCCGCAGCGAGGTCGGAGGGAAGGGGACCCCTAGTGGGGTCGCGCTCACCGGGGGCGAGGGCGGCCCAGCGCCGGCCGAGTTGCTGGCGCTCACCTTGAAGAAGTACGTGCTGCCGTCGGCGAGGCCGGTCAGATTGAGGTACGGGCTGCTTCCACCGCCGGCTCCGTACCAGGGGCCGGCGGAGCTGTTGGCGCGGCTCACCGAGTAGACCAAGGGCGAGCTGGGTACGGGATTGATCGGCGCCGACCAGCGGAGCGAGACCGAGGAGTTCCCAGCGCTCGCGAGCAGGCCGCCGACCTCGGACGGATCCGCCGTGGGGAGCGCCTGGAGGACCTGCCCCGTCCACGCGGTCAGCCCGTAGATGCCGACCCCATCGTCGTCGACCCCCACCGGACCGATGGTGGACGGGGCGGGCAACCGCGCTTCCACGGGCCAGCCGGGCACGGTCAGGTTCAGGACGGCGATGCCGGCTCCCGCAGCCCCGACGAGGTAGTGGGCGACCGGCTCCACCGTGATCGCGCTCGCCTCGAAGCCGGGGGTGCTCACGTTCGTGACCCGGCCGGAGCTGTAGTTCCGGACGGACAGTTCGTGCGATCCTTCGTCGTCGACGTACAACGTGCCCGAGGCGTCCGCGGTGACCGAGATGGGGTACACGCCGGTCGGCTGGGACGGGAGAGCCTGCAGCGGACTCGCCTCGACCAGCGTGAGGTTGTTGCCGGACGGCGCGTCCGGGTACAGGCAGGAGGTCACCGCGAAGGCGGACAGCCCCGGATCTACGGTCCACGCACACGGCTGGACCCCCGGCAGGGCGAGCGTGCCGAGCGAGCTGCCGGTCCCGTTGGAGGCGATCGAATAGAGCTGGACGCTGGCGTTGCGACCGGCCTGCTCGAGCAGGTAGGCCCAGTTGTGGAACGCGTCGATCCCGATCCCGATGACCGGGGCCGCGGGCGGAGCTCCGAGGGCGGCCCGGAACGCCCCATTCGAGAGCCGGTAGTCGAGGACCGGCTGGCTCCCATTGGCCACGTAGATCAGGCCAGAGGAGGTCTCCACGCCAACCGGGCCTCGGGGCCGCACCGTGGTCGACCACTGCGTCCCCCCCGATCCGACGTCGTACAGGCCGAGCTGGGTGCCGTTGGGCGCCGAGGCGACCGTGACGAACTCTCCTCCCCCGCCCCAGGTCAGGAGCTGAGACGCCGGCGCGATCGAGGGATAGCTCAGCGTCGCCGCGAGCGAGGCCGTGGGCCCCGGCACGAGCGAGTAGAGCTCGGCGCCGCCCGGGGCGGCGGCCGCGACCGAGGAGCCCGTGGCGAGATCGATCGCCGCCAAGTCGGTATAGCTCTGGGTCGGGTCGAGCGGGAAGCCGGGACCGCAGGCATGGGCCATCAGCGCGCCCGTCGAGCTGTTGAGCCAGAGCAGCGCATCGGTCGAGCCGCAGAGCGACGCATTGCGGGAGGAGACGAGCATGGCCGAGTCGGCCGGGTCGTACACGAGCGCGCCGAACGCCGGCGAGTTCGCGGGTACCGGCCCGAGCGACGCGCCGGTGGAGGCGTTGAATCGGGCGATGTTGCCGTTGGCCACCCCGGAGAAGTTGTCCACCCAGATCTGGTCGCTGGAGGCGGCGTAGGCCATCGCGCCGAAGCCGAAGACCGGGTTCGGACCGGCGAGCTCGGCGTAGGCGCTATAGTTGGATAGCGAGACCTCCGGAAGGTAGTCCTGCACATCGCTCGTCAGTACGTACCCGTGCCTCGGGACCGCGACGATCCCGATCGAGGGGCAGCCGCCCAGGCAGCCGGGAGTGGTGGGGAGCAGCGCGACCACGCTCCAGCTGTTCGCGTTCAGCACCTCGACCCCGCCGTGCTGGGTGTCCTCCACCCAGAGCTGGTCGACCGAGGGGATGTACAGGCTCTGGGCCGGAGCGTAGCCGGAGTAGCCCGGGAAGAAGGTGAGGTTCTGGACCAGCGCGAGCGAGCGGGCCGAGTAGATGAGGAGCGAACCGTTCACGCCCCAGTCGTAGGAGAGCACGACCTCGTCGTGGTCCGGCACATAGCTCAGCCCAACGGCCTGCGAGCTCGGGCCGGGGTTGGGCGCGAAGACGGTGCTGGCGACGAGCGCGCCCGTCGTCAGGTTCAGGGCCGATAGGAATCCGTGGAACTCATCGACCCCAAAGAGGAGCTGAGAGGCGGGGTCCACGGCCAGGACGGGGGAGCCGAAGCCGTCGGGAAAGCTGCTGTTCGTCTCG
>DASYZY010000034.1:0-2064 GCA_035945735.1 Thermoplasmata archaeon | reverse complement strand
GGACGCCCGTCCTCCATCCGATGAGGACCATGCCGAGCGCCCCGAGGAAGAGTAAGATCCCGACTATCACGTGGGTCGCCGCCCAGGCGTTGGTGAAGAGCGTCGGGAAGACCCCGGCGTAGCTGTTGGTGTCGTTGAGCGGGACATACAGGTTGACGTAGATCCCCAGCGCGTTCTGCACGACCAACATGCCGAGCCCGAAGTAGGCCGATCGGCGCAAGCTCGCGCGGACTCTGGCGGGTGGGATGGGCGGCACAGTTCGTGGCGGAATCTCCGGCACAGCGACCCCCGGGGGAGCCAACTGTTTCGAACTACTAGAGCGTACCACTCCGTGCCGTATCGGCCGACGGCGCGGTGACTGTGACGGCCCGGAGGACGGGTCGGCTCACACCGAGCGCGAGGACGGCGCCCACGATCGAGAAGGCGATCGAGACCCCCATCGCCCACCGGAATCCGACAAGGAACTCGGACGGCGGCCCGAGCTGTCCGACGGTGGCGAACGCGGCGGAGGCGATCGCGAGCACGAACGCCCCGCCGAACCGCTGCATCGAGTTGAACACGCCGGAGGCCTTGCCGATGAAGCGCGGCTCGACCGCGCCGAAGGCCGCAGCTGGGGCCGATGGGAGGACGAGCGAGATGCCAACCCCGGCGAGCGTCAGCGGTGCCGCGAGGGTCGTGTACGAGGTCGTGGCTGTGGCGAGTATGACCACGAGCGCGAAGCCGAGGGCCTGCAGGGAGAGGCCGATGACCATGAGCGGGCGTGAGCCGATCCGGTCGACAAGCCGGCCCGCGAGCGGGGCCACGACGAGGGGCGTCGCGGTCCACGGCAGGAACCGCAGTCCGGCGGCGAACGGTGAGTAGCCGAGGACCAGTTGGTAGTACTGTGACATGAATACCGCCGCTGAGAGCAACGCCCCCAGGCTCAGGAACCCGATCGCGTTCGCCGCCGCGAACGTCCGGTTCCGGAACAGTCCGAGCGGTACCATCGGGGCCGCGGTGCGCCGCTCCCAGAGGACGAAGGCAGCAAAGAGTACCGCCCCGAGCCCCAAGGCGAGTACGGTCTCCGTGCTCGTCCAGCCGGCCGCGTTGCCGCGGGTGAGCCCCCACAGGAGCCCGACGCTGGAGCTCGTGATCAACGCGGCCCCGGGAAGGTCGACGTGTCGGTCGGGGCCGAGGCTCTCGTCGATGAACCGGGAGGACAGCACCGCCGCCGCAAGCCCGATCGGGACGTTGATCCAGAAGATCCAGTGCCAGCTGAGCGCTTGGGTCAAGCCCCCCCCGACGAGTGGGCCGGCGGCGACCGCGACACCGGCGATACCGCCCCAGAGTCCGAGCACGGCGCCCCGTCGGGCCGGCGGGAACGCGGCCATCAGGAGCGAGAGGCTGAGCGGGGTGACGAACGCTGCCCCGATCCCCTGGACCGTCCGTGCCGCGATGAGCCAGCTGATGGTCGGTGCGAGGGCGCAGCCGGCCGAGGAGACCGAGAAGAGGACGAGACCAAGGACGAAGAGCTGCCGACGGCCGAACCGGTCCCCCAGCGACGAGGCCGTCACGATGCCCGCACCGAACGCGAGCAGGTAGGCGCTCAGGATCCACTGGAGCGCGGCGATGTCCCCGCCGACCTCGGCATGGATGAGCGGGAGCGCGGTGACGACGACGAGGCCGTCGAGGACGACCATGAAAATGCCCAAGCCCGTTAGCGCGAGCACCCACTGGGGGTGCGCCGAACTTCCGCCGGCGGACGGCGCCGGAGCTGTCGTTTCCATCGAGGAACGCCTTCCGATGATTCGGTATAGAATGAATAGTATTTCAAGGGGCTTCGGAATGAAAGTATACCTTCCCGCCCCCAAGAAACGACGATGGGTGTGACCGTATCGAACGGAGAATAAATAGTATTGAATCTATAGTCAATACCGATGAGCAGCCCCATCACACGAGCCGACCGGGCGGCCGAGGAGCCATGGCCGTTGTCCTCCGTGTGGGCGCAGCGGCCGGCGGAGGCGCAGGCCTGCCCGATCCGGGTCTCGCTCGGTGCGCTCGGAAAGAAGTGGAGCCTCGTGGTCC
>DASYZY010000033.1:0-37193 GCA_035945735.1 Thermoplasmata archaeon | reverse complement strand
CGGAGCGCGATTGCGAGCGAACACTTCCACCGGGTGAGCGAGGGGGAGGTCCGGGCGGCCTTCCTCAAGGTCTCCACGCCGAACCTCTCCGACGCGATGCAGCGCAAGGGCGCGCTGCACGGGCTCCTCCCGCACCTCCCGCGGCCGGACTCGAAGATGGTGGGACCGGCGGTGACCGTGGTCACCCGCGATGGGGACTGGGCGAAACCGGTCGAGGCGATCGACCGGGCCGGCGAGGGGGAGGTCATCGTCGTCGACTCGGGCGGCCAGACCACCGCGATCTGGGGCGAGCTCGCCAGCTGGTCGGCGCACGGCAAGAAGGTGAGCGGGGTCGTGATCGACGGCGCCGTCCGCGACCTCGACGCCATCCTCGAGCTCGGCTTCCCGGTCTTCAGCCGGCACGTCTCCCCCAACGCGGGCGAGCCCAAGGGACATGGCGAGATCGGCGTCGAGGTGACGGTCGGGGGTCAGCGGGTCCGGCCCGGCGACTGGATGGTCGGGGACGCGAGCGGGCTCGTCGTCGTCCCGCGGGAGCGGGCGCAGGAGATCGCGAACCGGGCGCTCGATGTCCTCGAGCACGAGAATCGGGTGCGCGAGGAGATCCGGCGGGGATCGACGCTGGGGAAGGTCCAGAAGCTCGAGCGTTGGGAGCGGGTCGGCTGACGGGATCGACGCCGGAGCCGTGTCTCCGGGGGCTTGGGTCTAGCGTGGGAACTATAGGTGAAATATAGAGACTCCTGTGATTTTACCTTATACTCCGTAGATGGTCCTCTCTTTCCTAAGGTGCACTAGTGGAAGGGCGGAAGCTCCAGATGGCCGGGGGGTCCACCTACCTCGTGTCCCTGCCGAAGCGCTGGGTGCAGGGCGCCGGGCTCAAGGCCGGCGACACGCTCTACCTCGAAACCCAGTCCAACGGGACCGTCTCCGTCCACTGCCGGCCCGGCGAGAGGGCGGCCATTCGCCGCAAGGTCTTCACCGAGAAGGGCGAGGAGGTCCGTGAGCATCTGCTGCGGAAGCTCATCGGCGCGTACATCTCCGGGTTCGGCCTCATCGAGGTTCGGTTCGCGCCAGAGAAGGGACCCTTCATGCGCCGGGTCGCTCGCGAGTTCTGCCGCCTCGTCATCGGGCCGGAGGTGATCGAGGAGAACCGCAACCAGATCCTCATCCAGGACCTCTCCGACCCCACCGAGCTCAGCGCGGAGAAGTGCCTTCGGCGGATGCACCTCATCGTCCGCGCGATGCTCGAGGACGCCCTACTCGCGTTCCGAAACTGTTCGGAGGTCCTCGCGCGCGACGTCGCCCAGCGCGACCAAGACGTCGATCGATTGTACTGGATGGTGGCCAAGCAGTACCACCTAGCCCATAGCTGGCCGGCGCCCGCCGGCAGCGGCCGCTCCCACGGCCACGCGGGCGGCAACGATGCGCCCGCCATGCAGTC
The DNA here is from genome assembly GCA_035945735.1 of Thermoplasmata archaeon. GTDB lineage: Archaea > Thermoplasmatota > Thermoplasmata > Lutacidiplasmatales > UBA184 > JAKIVR01. The sequence continues at coordinate 35,755 of DASYZY010000033.1, read as the reverse complement.
GCATCGGCACGTGGCGAAGCTCCTCGAGCGCATCGGCGACCACGCCGAGCGGATTGCGGAGACCTTTCCGGTCCTTTCGGGGACCAAGGCGCTCGACCCGAAGCTGCTCACAAAATTCGAGGAGGCCAACGCCTCCGGCCTCGCGATCCTGGACCGCGCGTTCAGCGCCCTGATCAGCTCGGACATCGACGCGGCCAACGAGGCGATCGACGCCCGACACGGCCACCAGAAGCTCATCGACGCGCTCTCCCACCACGTGGCGACCCGCAAAGGCGAGGAGCTCCTCGCCCTTGGCCGGATCGTCAACAGTCTCGACCGGAGCTCGGGTTATGCGACGGACATCGCCGAGCAGGCGATCAATCGCGCGGTGCTCGTCGAGTCCGGGGCGAACCCCTAGAGGGGCCGTCCGGGCGCGCGCGCTCGCTCGGTCCGACTCGCCCCGTCGCTTCCTCTCCCACTCTCCCGACCGAACCGCGGCGAGGGACGGGGGCCGAAACCCTTTAGCCGCGGGAGCCCGAAACCGGCCGAGCTCCCGTAGTCTAGTCCGGTCAAGGATTCGGGGCCTTCGACCCCGTAACCCGGGTTCGAATCCCGGCGGGAGCAATTTACGCACAGCCGGGTGGTCTCGCGACCATCGGTTCGGTCAGGCAGTCGGGGCCGGCGGCAAGCCGTACCTCACGATCGGGTGGTCGATGTACTCGAGCACCTTCTCCTCCCCGCTCTCGGTGGCCTTCGAATGGGCATAGGCGAGCAGCGAGCTCGCCTCCAGATCTTGCAGCGGCGGCACTGTCCAGCTCGAGGTGCTCACGGGAGCCGCGTGACGGTCGATACACACCAACGTGCCGGCCGCCCCCGGGAACGCCAGCTGAAAGAGCTGGAGCTGAAGGAGGATGTCCGGCGGTGGCGGGATCGCGCGGAAGCTCTTCATCTCGAAGAACCGCGCGCGTCGATCCCAAAAGTCCGGCTGCGCGAAGTACCCCGCCCGTTCGGCGACGAGCACGAGCCTCGATCGGGGTCGAGGCAGCCCCATCAGCTCGCTGGATCGGAACGCACGCAAGGAGCCGAGGATCTCTTCGAGCATGCGGGCCCGAACCTCGGGGGACGGTGGCTCCTCGACCTCGTCCAGCAGCTCTTCTAGGCGCTCGGCGCCGAAGCGCTGCATCGCGCTGAGTGTCGGTCGGCGGCCGAGGGAGCTCTCATGGCTCAGCTGCGAGAGGCTGCTGTCGATCGCGGCACCTACGGCGCGCGCGCGCGGGGCCTGCTGCGACGGTTCCCGAGGGAACCGGGCCGCCACGAGATCGTGGGCCGCCAGGACCCGCACCGTCGTCATTCGAGCCGTCTGGAGGCCCACGGGTCCTCCCCCTCAGGCTTACCCGAGAGATCCCCCCGCGTCCCGTGCGGTTCGGCACGCCCCACGAGTTGACATACTCTTCCGAGATTGGGGTCCGGCGTGGCCGCGCGCCCTCGGCCTACCCCCCCGCGGGTGGAGCCCGACGGAGTCGGCGTGGCGTCCGGTATCATCCTCGACCGGCTCTCCCCGCGTCAGCGCGGCACCTGCTGGTGCAGCCGCCCCTTCTACGGGTCCCGCGGTGGAGTGCGTTTCGCCGCGGTTCCCCTCGAACTGGAGTTCCTGCGGGGCCGCGGGTTCCATTCGGCTCCCTGCGCCGTCGCCTTCCTCACCGACCTGGCGCGGGGCCTGGACCGCGGGCTGCTCTCGCTCGGCTCCGCCGAGAATCCGATGGAGCCCGCTCGAGCCCGGCCGCTACTGGTCGATGCGATCGACGCCGTCCTACTCGCGGCACCGATCGGTCCCTAGTCCGGCCGCGCCCTCCGGCCGGTCCGGAGGGAAGCCGCTGCCGGCTGCGGACCCCCATCCAAGACGGCGGCCAGCACGGCCGGGCGCAATGCGGCGCAGATACCTTCGGAATCGAAGTAGGCCCGCTGGCGCCAGGCGAGACGCGGGGCCGGGAGGCCGCCCCGTTCAGGGTACTCGACCTCCCATAGCACGAGGCGTTCGGGCTCGGCGAGCGGCAGGGTGAGCCGCACTTTCCCCGCGATAGCCGCAGCGAGGCGCTCCGGCGAGATCTCCCCCGCGGTCGCGGCCCGCAGGGCGGCGACGATCTTTCGCACCATCCCCCAGACGAAGGAACGTGCGCGGAGCTCGAGTCGGAAGTACCCCGTCTCCTCCACGACGCTCAGCCGTTCGATGTCCCGCCACACGGGGGCGCCGAGCGGCAGGCCCCTGCCGAAGGAGCGGACGTCGACCGGGCGACCTTCGAACAGTGGGACCAGCTCGGCCCACCGGGCGGCCGTCGCCGCCGGGCCCGGTTCGAGGTAGTGGTATTCCCGGGCGATCGCACCTCGCACCCGGAAAACGTCGGTCACTTCCCGGGCCTCGCGAAACAGGATGTCCGGGGCGATGCCATTGAGCGCCTGGAGCAACGACGACGGCGGCAGGGAGCTCCGCAGTACGAGCGCATTCGCTCGCGCGCTCACGCCCCGGTCGGTGCGGCTCGCCACCTCGAGTCCGGGCCGGCCCGACAGCTCAGCGATGCGGCGGCGCCGAATCCCGGCGACGATCTCCCCCTCGACCGTCCGCAGCCCGGGCTGCCGGGCCCAGCCGGCGAATCGCGACCCGTCGTACCCGAAGCGGAGGAGCCAGCGACGGACCGGCCGGGTCATGCCGGCGGCGTCGCCCGGTCGCTCTCGCCTTGCCCCCGTTCGAGGAGCGACCGGAAGGTCTCGTAGAACTTCCCGTACGGATCGGCACGGCGCCGCTCGGCGTACTCGCCGAGCGCGATCTCGAGCTGGGCCTTGTCCTTCGGGAGGCCGCTCTGCGCCCGAAGGGTGTAGACGCACAGCGCCTGGTACGTGGGTAGCACGACGGCGTCCGGTCGGGGCGTGCTCATGTCCCCCTTCCGCGGCCGGTAGATCTTGTCGACCGGGACCGCCGCGGCGATCGCCTTGCGGTGGGAGAAGCCGAGGTAACTACCGGGTCCGAGCACTCGGGTCGCCTGGCCCACGGCCCCGCCCAACGCCAGGATGAGCCGGTCGACCTCGAGCCAGCACCAGAGGCCGAAGCCGTAGTCGCCGGCGAGGTACGCCTCCCAGGCCCGGCCGTAGAGCTCCCGCTCGCGCTCCTCGGTCGATCGCTCCGGATCGAGCTCGGCCCGCCAATCGGAGACGACCGCGTCCACGCGCATCGAGCTCGAAAAGGTAGTGAGCACGGGCGGGCCCGGTGGAGTGGCGGGACCCGTCGGCGCCGGTGGAGCTTCGGTCTCCGGGGCGGGGGAGGGAGCGCGCGCGGGCCGCTTCTTCGCCGGCATCGCTAGAGCCCCGCGACCAGGATCTGGTCGCGCTGGAACCGCTGCACGGTGATCCGGAGCACGGCGAACGTCAGGAGAGCGAAGATCACGGCGAAGGCAGCCTGGGCCCGCAGACTGGGGCCGAGGGCGATGGCGAGCACGATCACGACGATCAGCGGCGGTAGGAGGACGAACGTGGACAGCTGCTGCGCCGAGCGCATGTCCTTCGCCTTGGTGGAGACGGCGACCGAGACGCAGGTGGACAACGACGCGAGGATGGGCGCGATCACGAGTGCGGAGACCAGGAACGGGATCCAAGGCAGGTTCGTGCCCGGTTGGTGGGCGTTCACGACCAGGGCCGCGCCCGTCGCATACACGGTGAAGCTCGCTGCGGTGAGCGCGAGGGCGGGTACGAGCGGCGCGAGCGCCTTGCCGAGCAGGAGCTCGGTATCCGTGAGCGGCGTGGAAAGCAGTGCCTCGAGCGTCCGGTTGTTCTTCTCCATCACGACGGAGGAGGAGCCCAGGAGCGTGGGAACAACGACCGGCAGCACAAGGAGGAGTCCCCCGAACCGGAAGAAGGAGTCGGCCAGGGCCGTGGGGCCGGCGTTGCTTCCGGCGGCCATGGCCGAGATGATGAGGAGCGAGTCGCCGGTGATGAAGATCGGGAAGACGAACATCGGGTACAGGAGCTGGCGGGACCGGGAGACCTCCTCGAGGTCCTTGCGCAGGATCTCCCGCACCAGCGGCCAGCGGATCGCCGCCACGGCTAGGCCCCCGCGAGCTGGCGCGAGGAGTCGATCACGCGCAGGTAGGCGTCCTCGAGCGAGGGGTTGAGGGCCGAGACCGACCGCACCCGGTAGCCCGCTCGGACGAGCACCTCCACGGCATCGGGGACGGGGTCGGCGTCGGGCGCCACGTCGAGGGTGAGCCGGTTCCCTTCCTGCGTGACGGAGGAAAGGCCCGCGATCGGACCGAGGAGCTGTACGGCGCGCGCGTCGGCGTTGGCAAGCTCGATCGCCACGAGGTGCCGGAACAGCCGTCCCTTGAGACCCGCCGGGGTATCGACCGCGAGCATCCGCCCCCGGATGACCGCCACGCGGTCGCTCAGCCGGTCGGCGTCGTCGAGGTTGTGGGTCGACAGCAGGACGGTCCGGCCCTCCGACCGCAAGCGGAGGAGCGCCTCCCGGACGCTGCGCGCCGCCTCGGGGTCGAGGCCGGTGATCGGCTCGTCGAGGACGATGCACTCCGGGTTGTGCAGGAGCGACCGGGCGATCGCGAGTCGTTGCTTGAGCCCCTTGGAGAGCGTACCGGCCCGCTGCTCGGCCCGGTCGGTGAGCCCCAAGGCGGAGAGCTGCGCGTCGATCCGCTGCTCCAGGTCCTGGCCCGAGAGGCCGAAGAGCCGGCCGAACAGCTCGAGGTTGCGACGGACGGAGAGCGACTCGTACAGCCCGGCCGCCTCCGGCAGGAGCCCGATCTGCCGACGGATCGCCGGGCCGCTGTCGAGGTCTCGGACATCGAGGCCCCCGACGTACGCGGTGCCCCGCGTGGGCCGAAGCAGTCCAGTGAGCAACCGGATCGTCGTCGTCTTGCCCGCGCCGTTCGGTCCGAGGAGGGCGAAGAGCTCGCCCCGGTTCACGGAGAAGGAGAGCCCGTCGACAGCCATCGTCGGCCCGCCGTAGGACCGGGAGAGGTCCGAGGCGACGAGGAACTCGCCCACGGCGCGGGTCCTCCCCGGGCGGGGATGACCCTTACGCTGCCGGCCGTTCGCTACAGGTCGAGGTACCGGTAGAACTCGTACGGGTGCGGCCGCAGGTTGAGCTGGAGCTGCTCCTCGCGCTTGGCCTCGGTGTACGTCTCCAGGAGCGAGGCCGGGAAGATCCCGCGCAGGAACTCCGAGTCGGAGGCGAGCGCGTCGAGCGACTCTCCGAGCGAGCCGGGCAGCTCGCGCACGCCGAGCTCGTGGCGCCGGGCCGGTGTGAGCTTGTAGATGTCCTCGTCGACCGGGGCCGGCGGCTCCATCTTCTTCTTGATCCCGTCGAGGCCCGCCAGCGCGAGGGCGGCTTCGGTCAGGTAGATGTTGGCGGCCGAGTCCGGCGTGCGGTACTCGAGCCGCTTCGCCCCGGGGTGGCCCTTGAGATAGAAGGGGATCCGGACGTTGGCCGAACGGTTGGCCCGGCTCCAGGCGATGAACACGGGCGCCTCGTAGCCGGGCACCAGGCGCCGGTACGAGTTGGTCGTCGGGTTGGTGATGGCGCAGAGCGCCCGGGCGTGGTTGAGCAAGCCCCCGACGTAGTACCGGCCGGTCTGGGAGAGCTCGGCGTAGGGGTCGTTGGCGTCGAAGAAGGCGTTCTCCGAGCCGCGCCAGAGCGACTGGTTCATGTGCATGCCGATGCCGTTGTCGCCGAAGACCGGCTTCGGCATGAACGAGGCCACCTTGCCGTGCTGCCGGGCGACGTTGCGGACGACGAACCGCACGTCCTGCACGTGGTCGGCCGCCGGGACGAGCTCGTCGAAGCGGATGTTGATCTCGCCCTGGCCGGCGGTCGCCACCTCGTGGTGGTGGGCGTCCATCCGGATGTGGAAGCTGTCGCTCAGGATGTTGCAGACCTCGCTGCGCAGCCCCTCGAGGGCGTCGTGGGGCCCGGCCCGGTGGTATCCCTCCTTGAACCGGATCGAGGCGTGGCCGTCGCCGGACTGCCACGGCGCCTCGATGCTGTCGATGGCGTAGCCGGCCCCGCCCCAGGCGTTCCGGACACCATCGGCGGAGGGCAGGAGCCGGACGTTGTCGAAGACGAAGAACTCGATCTCGGGCCCCCAGTAGGAGCGATCGTAGCCGTTGGCGGCGAGGTGCTCGGCCGTGCGCCGGGCGATCCCGCGCGGGTCGTGCCCGTACCGCTCGCGGCTCCCGCCGAGGAGCACATCGGCGATGAACCGGCCGGTGCCGCCGTGCTCTCCCTGCCAGGGGATGGTCGCGAAGGTGCTAGGGTCCGGCAGGAGGAGCATGTCGGACTCGTGGATGGAGCGGAAGCCGCGGACCGAGGAGCCGTCGAGCTTGGGGATGCCCGTGGTAAAGGCGTCGGACTCGAGCGCGTCCAGCGGCAGATGGACGTGGTTGTAGCCGCCGAAGACGTCGGTGTAGAACAGCTCGACCCAGCGGAGGTGCTCCGCGCGCATCCGCGCGACCGCCTCCTCCCCGCTCGTCGGCTTCGACCTCGTCCGCTCCCCCACCGTTTCCGCTGCCGCCATGGCCCCCGCCGGTGGTTCCGAGCGAGGCCGGCTACATCAACCCTCGGTCGTAGATTTCGGTCGAACGACCAACTTTTTGGCAAACGATTGTTATATTCGTCCAACCCATTGGCCTACTCATGCCGCGAACGGCCAGCACCGTCGACGACCTGGACCGGGCCATACTGCAGGAGCTGAACGTCGACGCGCGGCGGAGCCACCGGGACCTCGCGGCCCGATTGCGGATCTCCCCAACGACGGTGAGCGCGCGACTGTCCCGGCTCGAGCGGGACGGCGTGGTGAAGGGCTACATCCCCGTCCTCGACGAGGAGCAGTTGGGCTGGGACTTCGCGGCGACGATCGGGATCCGGATATCCAAGGGGCGGCTCCGGGAGGTCGAGGAGCACCTGGCCCGGGATCCCCACGTCTACGCGCTGTACGATGTCACGGGGGACTTCGACGCGCTCCTGCTCGGCCGGTTCCGGGACCGGGCCGACCTCGACCGGTTCATCAAACGGGCCCTCCAGGACCCGCACGTCGAGCGGACAAACACCCAGGTCGTGCTCAACCGGGTCAAGGAGGAGCGTCGAGTCCCGCTGTCGTTGCGCAGCCTCGAGCGGCCGCCCAGTAACCCCTAAGAACCGAAGGCCGCGTGCGGTCGCCACCCATGGACTGGGGGATGCGCAACCGGATCGGCCGGATGTTCCCGGCCCGCTCCGGCAACTCGGTCATGCTCGCCGTCGACCACGGCTACTTCATGGGTCCGACGCGGCACCTCGAGAATCCGGCCGCCACGATCGCCCCGTTGATCCCCCACTGCGACGCTCTCGCGCTCACCCGGGGGGTCCTCCGTACCTCGGTGCCGCCTGGCGCCGACGTCCCCATCGTGCTCCGCGTCTCGGGGGGCGTGACGATCCTGCAGGAGGACCTGAGCCACGAGACACTGACGACCCCGATGCACGAGGCGGTCCGGCTGAACGCCTGCGCGGTGGCCCTTTCGGTCTTCGTGGGGTCCCCGCACGAGCACGAGACGCTCGCCTCGCTCGGCAAGCTCGTCAGCGAGGGGGAGGAGGCCGGGATCCCGGTGATGGCCATCACCGCCGTGGGCAAGGAGCTGGAAAAGCGCGATGCCCGATACCTCGCGCTCGCCTGTCGCGTGTCGGCCGAGCTGGGCGCTCACCTCGTGAAGACCTACTACTGCGATGGGTTCTCGAAGGTGGTCGAGGCCTGCCCCGTGCCGCTCGTCGTCGCGGGTGGGCCCAAGCTCGATAGCGAGGAGGCGGCGCTTCGGCTGGCTCATTCGGCGATGGCCGAAGGTGCCCACGGTATCGACATGGGGCGCAACATCTGGCAATCTCCCCATCCGGTCGCAATGCTCCAGGCGCTCCGAGCCATCGTTCACGATCGCGCGAGCGTTGCCGAAGCGCTGGAGATATTCGAAGGGCAGAAACTGGCGACCCCGGCCGCCCGAGCGGCGGCGCTTGCGTAGGGACTACCCCTGACGGCGGCCGCTCGCTCGGGCTCAGCGCACGGCTTCCGCTCGACGGGCGCGTAGTTGCCACAGGCTTCATATTCCGAATCGTCCCCTGAGCCGGCGGCGCGGGGATTGCCAAGCTTGGCCAAAGGCGCCAGATTCAGGGTCTGGTCTCGTAGGAGTTCGTGGGTTCGAATCCCTCTCCCCGCACCCGAACCCCCCCGGAGGAGTCGGCCGGCGGTGGCCACGACCACCGCCGCTGCCTACTCAACTTAGGTAAATGTGTTGATGTAAGTTGATGCATGTCGGTCCGGACCGTCACCCTTTCTCGCGACGCCTACGATACGCTGGCCGCGCTCAAGCGGGAGGGGGAGAGCTTCAGCGAGCTGGTCCGCCGCCTTGCCAGCTCGCACACCCAGCTCTCGGCGTTCGCCGGTGCCTGGTCCAGCGCACCCAAGTCCGAGCTTCGTGCGATCCGAAAGTTTCTCCGTGACTCCGACACGGCATCCCGGAAGAAGCTTCAGGAACGGTACGGTGCTTAGGTGGGTTGTTGGTCAGCCTGGACAGCAGCTTCCTGATCGACCTGCTCGCTGGCGATCGGCGAGCGGTCGACAAAGCTCGCGAGCTCGACCAAGCTGGCGAACCCAAGTACGTGACCCCTCCGGTCGTGAGCGAGGTCCTACTGGGAGCCTACCGCCTCGGAGCGGCCTACCTCGTTCGGACCCAGTCGCTCCTAGGCAGCCTCCCGTTGCTACCGTTCGACCGAGAATCCGCGGACGAAGCCGGACGGTTGGGAAGCGAGCTCCTTCGTCGCGGGACTCCCGTGAGCCAGGGGGAGCTGTTCGTCGCCGCCATCACGAAGCGGCACGGAGAGCGGCTGCTCACCAATGACCGGGACTTCTCCCGAGTGCCGGGGCTCCTGGTAGAGGGCTACTAGACGGGAGTTCGGCGCCGATCCGTTGAGCGAGAGCCGCCGGTTGGCGCGTCGGCCGGCTCGGAGGGTCCGCATGCTCCGAGCCAGTTGCCGTCGGGGTCGCTAACATACATGAGTTGCACCGGCCCGTCCACGAACCCGACCATGGGTCTGCCGCCCGACCTCACGGCCCGTCGGACCCAGCCGAGCGGATCCTCGACGTAGAAGCCGAAGTGATCGAACTCCTCGCCCGGTCGATACTGAACGGCGAAGTGGCTGCCGGGCGCGTAGTGGTTGAGCTCAAGACGGTGCTTCGAGCCGGGGAATACGAGATGGACCCAGCGACCTCCCTGGGAGAACCCTCCGCGCTTCACGACTCGGAAGCCGAGGCGGCGGTAGAAACGGACCGAACGGGCGAGATTCCGGACCCGGATGCCCGAGTACAACCACCGGACGCGGCTGGGCACGGGCTCGAAACCCGGCGGGTCGTACTAATCGCTGTGCGCCGTGGCCACCGGCGACCCGAATCTCCCCGGCCCTACCCTAATAACTAGTACCTGCCCAATACGGTGCTGAGGCAGCGACCATGGGATGCGGAGCGATGAAGGTGGCGTGCGACGACGGATTCGAAGTCGTGACGAAGGACCAGAAGGAACTGGTCTCGCTGGTGCAGTGGCACACCGAGCACAAGCACGGAAAGGCCGCGCATCCCGACGAGATCATGAAGATGGCCAAGCACCCCTAGTCGGGAGGCTCCCTGCGCGTCCCGGCGCAGTACTCCGGGAACCGGGAGGGCGCCTCGCGCGCCCTCTCAGAACGGGCCGCTCCCGGGCGGCCTCGCTTCGAATGGCCGGGTCAAATACCTAGGTCCGGTACGTCGTCTGTGCCGAATCGTTCCCCCCGTGGGACCAAACGCGCTCCCCGCGCCCCACGGCGCAAGGAGAGCGCCAAGGAGCCGCTGGCCGAGGTCGTCCCGGGCAGCGTGCCCGACGAACCCGAGGGCGTCGTGGTCCCCCGGATCGACCCGCCTCACCTGCTCGCGGTCTGTCGGGGCTGCGGCCGCATTTCGGCCCTCTCCTTGGACGCGGAGGAGGTCGGCCTTCTCGCGGGGTTCGCGGGCAAGGCGCCCGAGGGCTGGATCGTGGACGGGCTGTCCCTGACCCTCACCGCGACCTGCCGGCGGTGTCGCGAAGGCCCGGTCGGCTAGCGCTTCCGTCGGGGCGTGCGTGCTCGGGTACCTGCTCTGCCCGCCGGTGGTGCTGGGGGTGAGCGCCTTCGAGCAGCTCAGCTCGATCGGGGCCCATCGGGCCTGGCTACTGGTCGACCCCGGCCTCGCCTCGGCCCCGAAGCTCCGCCTCTACGAGGAGGAGCTTCGTAAGGAGGGGGGCTCGGTCGATCGATTCGTCGCGCCCCCGGGAGAGCCCACGGAGGCCTCGCTCGGCGCCGTCCAGCGCGCGCTCGAATCATCCCGCCCCGACTGGATCGTGGCCATCGGTGGCGGCAGCGTGCTCGATCTGGCCAAGCTGGCATGGGTGAACTACGAACGCCCCGACGGCGCCGATCTCGAACCCGTCACCGAGGGAGAGCTGGGGCTACGCCGCAAGGCGCGGTTCGTGGCGGTCCCCACCACCTGCGGCTCCGGCAGCGAGGTGAACGGTCTCGCCTACCTGCCGGCGGCGAACGGCGCGAGGGGCGTGAGATCGCGCGAGCTCCTTCCGGATTGGGTGCTGCTCGATCCGGAGCTGCTCGAGACGCTCCCGCCTTCATGGATAGCCTCCACCGGCGCCGATGCCCTGGCGCACGCCCTCGAGTCGCTCCTGTCCGAGTGGTCCCACCCGGCGAGCGCGGCGCTCGCACGGGAGGCCGTCGGGATCATCGTCACCGAACTCCCCTCCGCCGTTCGCCATCCGGGCCGGCCCGAGCCGAGGACGCAGCTTCAGGTGGCCGCGACGCTAGCGGGGCTCGCGGCGGCGAATTCGCAGCTCGGTCTCGTGCACGCCCTGGCCGACGCCGCCGGCCCACGGCTCGGGGTCCCGCACTCCCGGGCCGTGGCCGCGCTGCTGCCCGTCGGCATGGAGTTCAACTTTCCCGCGGCTCGGGACCGCATCGCTCCGCTCGAGCCGGCGCTGGGTGGACCGGCGGTTCAGAGCGCGGCGGCCTTCGCGGCTCGACTCCGCACGCTGGGGGAGGCGGCCGGACTCCCTCGATCGCTGGAGGCGGCCGGGGCCTCTCGCGAGGCGCTCGCGGCCGCTCGGGCGGACATCCTCACCGAGGCCCTCCGGTCGCCGGCGATGCTCTCCAACCCCCGACTCCCCACCCCCGAGGAGCTCGGACGGCTGCTGGACGCCGCCATGGTCGGCGGTGCCCTGCCGCCGTGAAACCGACTAAGTGCTCGCCGGTTCGGGCGTCACTTCGACGGCGTGGTTGATCGCGATCTCGGCGAGGTCGCTCGCGTAGAACGCGCTCCGTTCGAGGCTCTCGAACACGTAGGCGAGGGCGACGGCCAGGCGTCCACGTTTGGAGCCGATGATCCGGAGGATCTTCTCTCGCTCGGGGGGGATCTGCCCCACGCTGTCCAGTACGGAGTTCGCCCGGTCGATGTCGCGCTTTTCTAGGGCGTCGAGCGCATCCCCGAGCGCCGCGGCGGCGATGTCGGCGATCCGCTCGAGCTCCTTGAGCGACTCTTCGGGTACTTTCTCACGCTCGATCATCTCGAGCGTGCCGCAGATACGGACCGCGTGGTCGGCGATCCGCTCCAGGACTCGAGAGGCGAGGAGGTAGGTCGCGCACTCCGGTAGCGTGAGCCCGATCGAGGCGAGCGTCCGGGCGTCGCGCAGGGCGGTCGTCACCTGCTTGCCCACGAACCAGTGGAGCCGGTCGACCTCCCAGTCCCGCTCGGTGACGTCCTTGGCGAGCGAGGCGTCCTGCGCACGGAACGCCGCCATCGCGTCGCCCTGCATCGCCCGGACCATCTGGTGCATCCGGCGGATCACGGAAGGGATGGGCAGCGGGTTCGGGCCGATGACGTCCTGCAGAATGACCGAGTCGGCGCTCTCTTCGAGGATCTCGGGGCCGATCATCCGCTGGGCAAAGCCCCGGATGACCTCCCGGGTGCCCGCCCCCATCCGGCCGTGCGAGCGGAGCTCCAGCAGCGGCACCCCGGCGATGTACTCCGCCACCAGGCGCCGGAAGAGGTGCTCGGCGGGTAGGCCGTTCTCGATCTCGATGACCCGCCGCGGCGAAGGGGCGTTCGCCCCCTCCTCGGCGTAGACCGCCAAGGATCCATCGGAGCGCGGGAGGAACTGAAGGACGTCGCCGGCGGAGAGGCCGCGCTCGACGACCCAGCTCTTGGGCAGGGAGACGATGTAGGTGGAGCCGCCGGTCTTCTGGATCCGGCGTCCGTGAAAGCCTCCCGTAGTCCGCATGGGTCGGCGCGACTTTCTAGTATACTATATAGATTTTCGTAGGCCGACTACTGTCGACGGGTTCAGGTCTGGCCGTCGACGGCGCCGGAGCGCCCGGGCGGCTAAATATCGAATCGCTCCGTGCCCGGCGCGCGATGGCCGGAACCGGCGCCCGCATGGTCCGGTTCGGCGGTCGAAACGTCGCGGTCGCCCCCGATCAGCCGCTCGCGGCCGGCCTGACCGGGGCCGCCGCCCCCCTCCTCGGCCGCTCGATCCGCTACCACCGACCCCGCGCCCCGTTCTGCGGGGTGGGATATTGCTCCCAATGCCTCGTTCGCGTGAACGGGGTGCCCAACGTGCGCTCCTGCGTTTACCGCCCCCAGCCGGGCGATCAGGTTGAGACCGAGAACGGCTGGCCCTCTGTCGAGACCGACCTATACGCGGCGCTCGACCTCCTCTACCCCCGGGGCATCGACACGCTCCGGGGGTTCCGGCGCCCGGCGTTCCTCCGCCGGCTGTACCAACGCACGATCCGCTCGCTCGCCGGTTACGGCCGGCCCCCGGCACCTACCGGGGCGTCGACGGGCAAGCGCGCCGGGCAGATCGAGACCGAGGTGCTCGTGGTCGGCGGGGGGCCCTCGGGCCGCTGGGCGGCCGCCCGACTGGCGGCGGCGGGGCGGGCCGTGGCCCTCCTCGATCGGGGCCCCATCCTGGCGCCGCCATCGGGGGTGACCGCGTGCGCGCGGACGACGGTCTCCTTCCTGCCCCCGCCGGATCCGGCCCGCTCCTCTCCCTTCCTCGCCACCGCGGTCGACGAGCGGGGCGGCTCCCTCCTCCTTCGCTCTCGGACTGTGATCATCGCGACCGGGGCCTACGACGCCGGGCTGTTAGCGGCCGGGATGGATCGCCCCGGGGTGCTCACCGCCTCCGGCGCGCTCGCGCTGGCGCCGGCAGGCCGCGACCCGCCGTTCCGCCGCGCGCTGTTGGTCGGCGCGGGCGGGCGGGCCGCGGAGATGCTCGACCGCTTCGGCACGCATATCGCCGCCGCGCTCTCCCCGGGCGCGTTCGCGCCCGAGGTCGCCTCGCGGGCCGCCGAGCTCGATGTACCGCTACTGCCCCGGACCCTCCTATTGGGGGTGCTCGGCCGCCGCCGGGTGCGGGGGGTCCGGGTCGCGGCGCGCGGGCGCGGCGAGGAGCACCGGATTCCGGTCGACGCCGTGCTGCTCGCCCACCGCCGACTCCCCAACGCCCCGCTCTTCTTCCAGGCGGGGGCGCGCATGCAGTGGCGGGGGGAGATCGGCGCCTACACTCCCGAACTCCGCGAGGGGTTCGAGACGACCGTCGGGGGGCTGTACGGGATCGGTGAGGCGGCCGGCTTCCTCCCGGGCGCCCCCGCCGAGGCCAGTGGCATCGCCGTCGCCGAGCAGCTCCTGAGCGGGAACGCACCGGGCACGGTGCCCCCGCGCGCCTCCGCCGACGGCTGGCCCGAATGGGCCGGGTACTACTCCGAGCTCCTGGCGCGGCGCGAGAGCGGGGGCAAGTGGATCCTGTGCGCCTGCGAGGACATCCTGCTCCGCGAGGTCGAGGAGGCGAGCCGGGCCGGGTACCGGGGGATCGAGGAGATCAAGCGGTACACCGGCGTCGGCACCGGCCTCTGCCAGGGCCGGTACTGCCTGCCCGACACGATCCTGCTGCTCTGCGCCGCCGAGCAGCGCAGCGCGGCCGAGGTCGGCTACATCCGGCAGCGACCGCCCGTCACGCCGACGCCGCTCGGCGCCTGGGCCGCGTTGCCGGAGGAGGCCGCATGACCCCGACGCTGCGCGACCGCTACGCCGTGGCCATCGTCGGCGGGGGGATCGTCGGGATGTTCACGGCCGTCCACCTGGCGCGGGCCGGATCCGGACCGGTCGCCGTCTTCGAGCGGGGGTTCCTCTCCTCCGGTGGATCCGGGCGCAACGGCGGCGGGGTCCGCCAGCAGTGGGAGACGCCGGTCACCGTCCGCCTCGCCCAGGAGGCGGTCGCCGCCTGGCGCGACTTTCCGGCGGAGTACGGCTACAACCCGTACTTCCGTCAAGGGGGCTACCTGTTCCTGGCCGAGAGCGATGCGGAGGTGGCCCAGCTCGACCGGGTGGCGGCCGCCGTCCGCTGGGCCGGCCTGCCGCTGCGTCGTCTCGATGCCGCAGGGGCCTCCCAGCTCGCCCCGGCGCTCCGGCTGCCGGGGCTGCGCGGCGGCTCGTATCTTTCGAGCGACGGGACGTTGTACCCGTTCCCGGCCCTGTGGGGCGTGTACGAGGAGGCGGTGCGGCTCGGCGTCCACGTGTTCACGAACGCCGAGGTGATCGGCTTCGACACCGCCAACGGTCGAGTGTCGGGGGTCCGGCTCGCCCAGGGCCGGGTCGGCGTCGACGACGTCGTCAACGCCGCCGGCGGTTGGTCCGGGCTCGTCTCGCGACTGGCCGGCCTTGAAGTGCCGAACGTCGCGAGCCGGCACGAGATCCTGGCGACCGAGCCGATGAAGCCGTTCCTGGACCCCATGGTGATCCGGCTCTCCGACGGCCTGTACGTGAGCCAGACGATGCGGGGCGAGCTCGTCGGCGGGCTCACGATGCCCCACCCCGCCGGGGTGGTGCCGGGTCCGCCCAGCTCGATCGCTTTCCTCCGCCGCATGTCGCACTCGCTGCTCGAGCTCTTTCCGAACCTGGCCGGCCTCAACGTCCTCCGGGCCTGGGCCGGCTACTACGACGAGACGCCGGACGGGATGCCGGTCATTGGCGAGGACCCGCGGCTCCCCGGTTTTTTCCATGCCAACGGCTTCGGCGGCCACGGCTTCATGCTCTCGCCGGCCACCTCCAAGCGGGTCGCGCGCGCGGTCCTCGGCCAATCGATCGACCTTCCGGCCGAGGAGTTCGGGCCCGGGCGGTTCCTGAGCCCGGGCCGCACGACCGCCGTCGAGCGCCTGCAGCCGGGGTAGGTGGGCTGCGCGCCCGCCGCCCGTTCTAAGTAGCGGGGCCGGCCATCGTCTGCCTCGAGCGATGCGTCGGGGCTGGGTCGTCGCCGGAGCGGTCTTCACCGTCGTGGGGGCGCTGCTCGCCTACCTGCCGTTGAGCTCCACGACCAGCGCCTCGACCACGCTGGGGCCGGGCGAGGAGGTCGTGTTCACGCTCTCGAGCCCGCTGGGCACCGACGGCACGCGGCTCGACGGTTTCCATCCCTACATCGAGGTGACCGTCACTTGGCAGGGCTCCGGCAAGCTCCTGCTCGAGGTGTTCCCCTGCGGGACCAACCCCAGCTGCACCAACGCCTCGGCCCGGCCCCCGGTGGCCGTGGGGTACGCGAGCTCCGGCTCCACCTCCTTCCCCGCGCAGAGCGGCGACTACTACGCCGTGATCACCTCGGGTCTCGGCCTCGGCGCCTCGCAGGTCACGGTCCAGGACATCGGTCCTTTCGCCGGCGGGCTCGCCGGGATGCTCCTGTACTTCTTCGGACTGATCGTCTTCGCCGTTGGCTGGCTCCGCGCCGACTGGGACGACGAGGAGGAGCCGGTCGAGGGCCCCGAACCGCCGACGGGCGAACCGCCGCCGAACCTCGAGGGCGGCCCGTAATCCACTTGAGCGGCCGGCGGGCCGCCCCGTCTGCCGTGTCGCGCTCCCTCGGCGAGGCGCTCGCCGCCCGCCCCCTGCTCTTCGAACCGGTGCCCCCCTCCGTGCGCGCCGACCCGGTCCGCTCGGGCCTGCATACCGAGACGCTCGTCCGGATGCTGCGCGCTCAGCCGAGGCTGGACGCCGTGAACATCCCCGAGCTCGTCGACGAGAACCACGACGGCCGGCCCTACTACCGATCCGGCGACCCCCGGCGCTTCGCCTCGACGCTCGCCGCCGGTGCCGGGTGCGAGGCGATCGTGAACAAGGTCGTCGCGCACCTCCCGTCGGCCGAGGGGCTCGCCGACTGGGCACGTGAGACCGTGGGCCTCGGCCTCCGCCACGCGGTGTTCGTCGGCGGCTCGAGCCGGTACATCCCCTACCCGGGCCCGCCGGTCATCGAGTCGAACCGCATCTGCGCGGAGCTGTTCGGCGCCGTCGACGGCCGGATCGGCAACATCGCGATCCCCCAGCGCACGGGCGAAGCGCATCGGATGCTCGCGAAGACCCGGGCGGGCGCGGCGTTCTTCACCACCCAGATCCTGTTCGATGGGAGCTCCGTCTCCGCGCTGATCCGGGAGTACGGCGAAAGGTGCGCCGCCGAGCGCGTCGTCCCGGCGGCCGTGCTGCTGAGCGTCGCCCCGCTGTCGGACGAGGCCGACTGCGAGTTCGTCCGCTGGCTCGGCGCGGAGGTGCCCGAGGAGACCGAGCGCAGCCTGCTCGGCCCGGGCGACGAGGGCGCCGCCCGGCGCGCGGGCCGGCTCGCCCTCGAGGTCTGGCAGGCGGTGCGCGCCCGGGCCGAGAGCGAGCGCTCGAGCGTACCGCTCGGGGTCAACGTCGAGCAGATCTCGCAGCGCCACCTGTCGGCGGCCGTCGAGATGCTCGGCGAGTTCGCCCGCGCGATCGACTGACCGCCCCGCCCCGGGTCGGCGCGGTGCTTGTCGCGCCGGTCGCCGGGTCCGGCGCTCGGCGGAAGATGAGGCAGTAGTGGTGGTGGATGTTCGGGACGAACGTGACCGGAAAGCCCCAGATGCCGAGCGGCTTGGAGTCCTGGCACCAGATCCGCTCGCCCTGGAACTCCAGCGCGCCGGCGTCGAGCCGTCGCGCGATGTCCCAGGCGAGCGCGCGGTACTTCCCTTGGGGGTCGCGCAGGTTCTGCAGGACCACGACGAGGTACTTGCCGGGGGCGAGCAGCGTTCCGGCCGAGCGCAGGATGGGAACGAGCTCGTCGAGGAACTGGTCGTACTCGGCGAGGTTCCCGAGGTCGTACGGGTCGGCGGAGTACCGAGTGGCCAACCCGGCCTCGGCGCGCCGTCGGTGCACCGACCGCACCCCGCCTCGCCCCTGGCGGAGCATGTCCCAGTACGGCGGGGAGGTCAGCACGAGACCGGCGGCCGGGACCTTCCGCGCCCGCCAGAGCGCCTCGACGCGCCGCGCATCCCCGTGCACCACCTCGGCCGGTGTCGCCGATCTCGGGAGCTCCTCGCCCAGCCGTTCGGTCGAGAGGCGGACGAACTCCGGGTTCAGCTCTACGCCGAGCGATGGGCGCCCGAGGCGGCGCGCGGCCACGAGCGTGGTGCCCGTGCCGGCGAAGGGATCGAGCACCCACTCACCACGTCGGGTGAAGAACCGGACGAACTCCTCGGCCAGCGCCTCGGGGAACTTGGCCGGATGGGCGCGCTCCTTCGGCGAGCGGGGCGGGGGCCGCCCGATGAACCACGAGCGGGTGAACCGGATCCACTCCCGGCCGGTGAGGTCGTTGAGCCGGGGACGACCGGGGGCGCCGGCGCCACGGCCCGTTCGGCTCACCTCCGGCGTGGGGGCTTCCGGCGAGCTGCGCGCTGGGCGCCCGATCGAATCGCGATGGGGCGGTCGAGCCGGGAGCGGAGCGCCCGGAGGCGCGCGCGCTCCGCGCGGCTGACCGCGAGCGCCCGGCGCGACCGGCGACCGACCTCGGCGAGGAGCGGCCGGACCGAAGTACGCGCGCTGCCGCCTTCCGTCTGCCGGAGCTCCGGCTCGGACTCCGGCGCCGGCATCGAGCCGTGAGCGAGCTCGGGGAGCTCCCGCCGCCACTCGGCGGGCCCCAGGTCTCGCAGCGTTCGTCCGTCGCCCTCGAGCCGGGCCAGCACGCGCGCGAGCCGGGCGTGGGCCGCGCGAAACGGCACGCCGGCCCGGACGAGGGCATCGACGAGCTCGACCGAGGAGGTGTCGGCGCCCGGCTCGATCGGCGTGAGGAACTCGGCCGTCGCGAGCATGGGCGCGAGGACCTCGAGCGCGCGTCGGGCGCGCTCGACCCCGTCGAAGAGGATCGGCTTGCCGGTCTGGAGGTCCCGGTTGTAGGCGAGCGGGAGACCCTTGAGGAGCGTGAGATGGGCCACCAGCCGACCCAGCGCCGGGCCGCTCTCGGCGCGCAGCAGCTCGGCGAGGTCGGGGTTTCGCTTGTGGGGCATGAGCGAGCTCGTGGTGACGAACGCATCGGCGAGGCGCACCCGGCCGACCTGGGGCATGGAGCCGAGCACCAGCTCCTCGGCGAGCGAGCTCACGTGGACCGAGAGCAGCGCGAGCGCCGCGAGCGTCTCGAGCACCGGGTCGCGGTCGCTCACCGCGTCGAGCGAGCTCACCGAGGGACGGGAGAAGCCGAGGAGCTCGGCGGTGCGGCGTCGGTCCAGTGGCAACGAGCTGCCGGCAAGCGCGCCGGAACCGAGCGGCGAGTCGGTGAGCCGCTCCCGGATGGAGCGGAACCGCTCGGCGTCGCGGAGGAACCGGAGCGCGTGGGTCGCCAGGATCTGGGCGACGTAGACCCTCTGGGCGGGTTGGAGATGGGTCCAGCCGGCGACGACCCGCCGGCCCTGCGGGCCGGCGGCGAGCCGGTGGAGCGACTCGGCCACCCGGGCGGTGCCCTCCTCGAGATCGAGCAGCGCCTCGCGCAGCCACAGGAGCAGGTCGGTCGCCACCTGGTCGTTGCGGCTGCGGCCGGTGTGGAGCCGCTCGCCGTCCCGGCCGATCCGACGGGTAAGCTCCTCCTCCACGTTCAGGTGGACGTCCTCGAGCTCCGGCGAGAGCCGGAACTTCCCGGCGGCGGCCCGCCGCTCGAGGGCGCGCAGGCCGGCATCGATCCGGCGGGCGCTCGCGACGGGCAGGATGCCGGTCTCGCCCAGCATCCGGGCGTGGACCCGCGAACCCCAGAGGTCGACCGCGAGGAGCTCAGCGTCCTCGCGCGTGGAGTCGGAGAGCGCGAGGGCCGCCCTATCCAGAGGCCGGGAGAACCGATCGCGCAGCACGCTGTTCGTTCTCCTCGCCGGCATGACCCGCGCGGGCCGCCTGCACCCGGGCGTGCGCGAGCTGGTTGGGCAGCCCGTAGAGGTGGATGAACCCGACGGCGAGCTCCTGCGGGAAGCGGCTGTCGGCCCCGTAGGTGGCGAGCTCGTGGGCCAGCAGCGAGTACTCCGACTTCCGCCCGACGGCGCGGACGCTCCCCTGGTGCAGGCGGAGCGTGACCGAACCGGTCACGACCTCCTGGGTGGAGCGGACGAAGGCGACGAGCGCCTCGCGCAGCGGCGAGTACCACAGCCCCTCGTAGACGAGGTCGGCGAAGCGCCGATCGACGCCCGCCTTGAACTGGAGCAGGTCGCGGGGGAGCACGAGGCTCTCGAGCGCGCGGTGGGCCTCGAGCAGCGCGATGGCGCCGGGGCACTCGTAGGTCTCCCGGCTCTTGATCCCGACGACGCGGTCCTCGACGTGGTCGATCCGACCGACGCCGTGGGCGCCGGCGAGCCGGTTCATGGTCCGGACGAGCTCGACCGGCTCGAGCGTCCGGCCGTTGACCCGGACCGGTAGACCGGCCTCGAAGTCGACGATGACCTCCTCGGGCGCGCTGGGCCAGTCGGCCGGGTGCGAGGTCCAGTCGAAGACCTCCTCGGGCGCCGGCTGCGCCGCGTCCTCGAGCCGCCCGCCCTCGATGCGGCGCCCCCAGAGGTTCTCGTCGACCGAGTAGGGGCTCTCGGCGGTGGCGCGGATCTCGAGGCCGTGCTCGCGCGCGTAGGCCATCTCGTCGGTCCGGTTCATGTTCCACTCGCGGACCGGCGCGATGACGCGCAGATTGGGCCCGAGCGTGTGGACGGCGACGTCGAAGCGGACCTGGTCGTTGCCCTTGCCCGTGCAGCCGTGGGCCACGGCGTCGGCGCCGGTCGCTTGGGCGACCTCGACGAGCGTGCGGGCGATGAGCGGGCGCGCGAGCGCCGTCGAGAGCGGATAGACGCCCTCGTACAGCGCGTTGGCCTGGATGGCCGGCCAGAGGAACTCGGTGACGAACGTCTCCTTGGCGTCGACGAGCCGCGCGTCGATCGCGCCGTTGCGCCGGGCGCGGTCGATGGCGCCGGCGAGCTCGCCCTCCTGGCCGACGTCGACGGTCAGGGCCACGACGTCGGAGGCGTGCTTTTCCTGGATCCAGCGGATGGCGACCGAGGTGTCGAGGCCACCGGAGTAGGCGAGGACGACGCGCGGCTTCGCTGAGTTCGGTGCGGTCATGGTTTACCCGTGGGTGCTGCCGAATCGCACGCGGAGCGGCGGCGGGGTCGCCATCGCGCGCGTCTCGGAGAGGTACCAGGTGCCCATCGCCGGGGCCGGACCGTCGGGGCCGACATCGGCCAGCGCGCCGATCCAGACGCGGGGGCTGCCCGAGCGGAGCGCCGCGGCCGCCGCCTCGAGCTTGGGGATCATCCCGTCGCGGGCCACTCCCGTGGCCAGGAGCGAGCGGGCGCCCTTGGGGGTGAGGATCTCGATGGACCGGCCGCCGGCGTCGCGGACGGCCGGCACGTCGGTGACGAGCCAGAGATCGGCCGAGAGAGCGCCGGCGATCGCCGCCGCGGCGCGGTCGGCGTTGACGTTGTACAGCTGCCCCGCGCGGTCGATGCCGATCGGCGCGACGACGGGGAGCACCCCGTCGGCCAGCAGCCGGTCCAACGGGGCCGGGTTCACCCGGCGTGGTTCGCCCACGAAGCCGAGCGAGCCGGGCGGGCTGCCGGCCGCCGAGACCAGGAGCATTCGCTCGGCGGCGCCGGTGAGCCCCTGGGCCGGGATCCCTCCCCGGCCGAACGCCGCCACGAGCCGCGAGTTGACTCGTCCCCCGAGCACCTCGAGGACGACCTCGAGCATCGGCAGGGAGGTGATCCGCTGGCCGCGCTGGCGGGTCGACCGAAGTCCGAGCGCCTCGGCCCGGTCGGTGACCTCTTCGCCGCCTCCGTGAACGAGGACCGTCGGGCGGTGCGCCTCGCGGCGGGCGCCCACGAGCGCGACGAGCTGCTCGAGCGCGGGGCCGGGCCGGAGCTCCTGTCCGCCGACCTTGAGGACGCAGGGAGCCGGGGGAGGTTCGCGGGCGATCATGTGTGGTACGCTGCGTTGATCTGGACGTAGGAGTAGGAGAGGTCGCAGCCCCAGGCGGTGGCATGCGCCCGGCCTTCGTGCAGGGCGATCTCGAGCGGTACCTCACTGAGCCGGAGCAGCCGCTCCCGGACCCGCTTGCCCCCCCCGTTGTCGAGGCCGGGCGCGGGGCGCCCCTCGACGATGAGGGGGAGCGCGCCGGGGCCGGAGCCGAGCGAGACGTCGATCCGGTCCGGGTCGATCCGGGCGCCGGAGTATCCGAGAGCACAGGCGATCCGCCCGACGTTCGGGTCGGAGCCGAAGATGGCGGCCTTCACCAGCGTGGAGCCCACGACCGCGCGCGCGGCCGAGCGGGCGTCGGCGAGGCTGCGGGCGCCACGGACGGTGACGGTCAGGAGCTTGGTCGCTCCCTCGCCGTCCTGGGCCACCTGGCGGGCCAACGACTGGAGCGCCGTGCCGACGAGCGCCCGGAAGGCGGGGTCGCTGTCGGCCGACGCGCCGCCGGCCGCGCCATTGGCGAGAAGGTAGACGGTGTCGTTGGTGCTCGTGTCACCATCGACGGAGACCATGTTGAAGCTCCGCTCCACGCCATCGGCGAGGCAGCGGGCGAGGGCGGGCGCCGACACCCGGGCGTCGGTGGCGAGGAAACCGAGCGTCGTCGCATGGGGCGGGCCCATCCGGGGCGCGATCATGCCACTGCCCTTGGCCATCCCGCCGACCCGCACGCGGGTCCCATCGGCGAGCCGTGCGGAGAGCGCGACCTGCTTCGGCCGCGTGTCGGTCGTGAGGATCGCGTAGGCCGCGGCGCGGTCGGCGGCGCGGCTCGCGTTCGTCGCGGTGACGAGCGAGGGCAGGCCGCCGAGGAGCTTCTCCATCGGGAGCCGGGGTCCGATGACGCCGGTGCAGGCCGGCAGCAACGAGCCCGCGGGCACGCCGAAGCGCGTCTCGGCGGCGGCCAGGAGCGCCCGGTTCTCCTCTAGGCCCTCGGCGCCGGTCATCGCGTTGGCGACCCCGCTTACGCTGAGCACCCCGCGCAGGCCGTGGGGGTTGTGGCGGAGGATCTCCTCACCGAGGAGGACCGGGGCGGCCTTCACCGAGTTGGTGGTGAAGACGCCGGCACCCTCGGCCGGGGACTGCGAGAGGAGGACCGCGAGGTCGGGGCGGCCGGATCGCTTCACGCCGCAGGCGACGCCCCCGGCGCGGAAGCCCCGGGGGTAGGTCGCCCCACGCGTCGGACCGGTCACGGCGCTACACTCCGAAGCCGGCGTGGGACAGGCCGGCGGTCTCGTCGAAGCCGAACATCAGGTTCGCGTTCTGGATCGCCTGCGCCGCGCCGCCCTTGCCCAGGTTGTCGAGCGCGCTGAACAGGATCGGGGCGTCGCCGGCGCGCTGCACCGACAGGAAGCATCGGTTGGTGCCCTGCGCCCAGCTGAGTCGGGGGGTGCCGCCGCAGCGGACGAAGGGGCTAGGCCCGTACGCCGCCTCGAACAGCGCGGGCCATCCTTCCGGGTCGGCGGTGGCGGCCGGGGTCGGGTAGATCGAGCAGAGGATCCCCCGCACCATCGGGACGAGGTGGGGGACGAACACGAGCGCCGGGCTGGCGCCGGCGTACGCGGCCATCGCGGCCTTCATCTCCGGGACGTGGCGGTGATGCGGCGTGCCGTACGGGTGGACCGTGAGCGCCGCCTCGGGGTGGTGGGTGTCGGCGCTGAGGCCGCTGCCGGCGCCGGAGGTGCCGCTCTTCGCGTCGACGATGACGGGACCGTCTAGCTGGTGCGCGGCGAGCAGCGGGGCGAGCGCCAAGAGCGTCGCCGTCGGGTAGCAGCCGGGGTTGGCGATCAGCCGCGCGGACCGGATCTGGTCGTGGAAGAGCTCGGGCAGGCCGTAGACCGCCTCCCCGAGGTGTGCTGTATCGCGGTGCGGCTGGCCGTAGGTGGCGGCGAAGGCCGCCGGGTCACGGAGCCGGTAGTCGGGGCCGAGATCGACGACCTTGCAGCCCGACTCCAGGAGCGCCGGTACCTGCTTCATCGATTCGCCGGCTGGCTCGGCGCAGAAGGCGACGTCGACGTCGAGGCCGCTCGCGTCCGGGCGGGCGACGAGGGAGCTCGCCGCAAGGTTCGGCCACAGTTTGGAGAGGGGTTGGCCGGCGTGGCTGGCGCTCACCACCTCGGTCAGAGTGAACTCAGGATGCGAAGAGAGCAGTCGCACCAGTTCACCTCCGAGGTACCCGCTAGCGCCGAGTACCGCAGCCGTCGCCATGTCGTGAGAGACGTCCCATTCGAAATTTCTTCTATCAACGTCTTGTCCCCGTGGGGGCGTGCGTCCGGTGCGCTGTACCCTACGCGACTCACGGGGTGCGCCGGATCGCGCCCCGGGAACACACCGGCCGACCCTCGTCCGGCCGGCCGTACAGGCCCACCGGTTATCCGTCGGGAACCGGCGGCAAGGCCGCCGAAACCGCGCAAATACCTCTATGTACCGGGGCCTCGCATAAATTTGGAGCCGCCGAGAGAGAATGACGCAAGAGAGAGTTCCGGGCCGTCTGGTGTACCTCGCGACGCTGGTGGGGATCTTCGCGCTAGTGGGTGGGTTCGCGCTCGCGACCCTGACCACGAACTCGACCCAGCTCTACGCGCAGGGCGACTACACGAGCGCGGCCGGCGCGGTCAGCGGATTCACCTACAACTCCGCCCAGCTCACCTCCACGTCGAACCCGGCGCCCTCCGACCCGACCGGCACGTCGAGCGCGCCCCAGACGCTGGTCAGCGGCGCCAACGACCTCTGCGCCAACACCTGCACCGCCGGGGACTTCGCCCTGGTGGCGACGTACACCTTCACCACGAGCTTTTCCGGCGCGATCCAGATCACGGTCGAGACCTCGGCGAGCACCGCCGGCGGCTCCACCACGATCTACCTCGCGCAGGCCTCCACGGCCGTCTCGGGCTCGGTCGTCATCACCTGGGACCTGGGCACCTCGGCGCTCACGCTGACCTCGATGACCCTCACCGACCAGCAGTGCTCGAGCTCCACGAGCTGCCCGTAGGTCGGCCGCCGGCGGTCCTCGAAGCTCGACACCCGCCGGCGCGCGGACTCCCGCGTTCCTCGGCGGGCCCGACGGCCCGAGGGCCAAGCTCTTGGGCTCGGGCGGGGCTAGCCCGATGAGCTCCGTGGCGCACATTCCGCAGCCGCGCTGGTCGGAACGGACGGCCGAGGCCGTGCGCAGCAATATCCGCTGGGCGCTGCCGCTCCTACTGCTCGGGGTCGTCGCGCTCGCGGTGGGCACGGTCGCCTACCTGCAGGCCGGCCACTCGCCGCCCACGCGGTTCCCTCTCTGGGGCCTGGCGCTGGCCATTGGCGCGGTCTCGCTCGGGGGTGGGCTCGTGGCCCTGTTCGCGAGCGACTTCGGTTCCGAGGCCTCGCGCGGGATCGTCCGGCTGGGCTCGGAGGAGATGGTCGTGCCCAAGGAGGAGTGGCTCGAGCTCCGCAAGCAGGTCGACCGGCTGAGCCAGCGCAGCCGGGAGGAGACCTCCCGCTGGTCGGAGTCGGAGGAGCCGCCCGTCTCCCTCACGTTCATGCCCGCGGGCACGCCCCCCAAGGCCAGCGGCCGCCGCCACGGACGAGGGACGCTGTTCGGCCGAGCGCCATCGGGGCCCGTCGCCCCCATTGCCCCGCCTCCCGCCGCCCCGGTTCCCGAGCCCCCTGCCCCGCCTCCGGCGCCGTTGACCGACTCTCGTTCGCGTCTCCCGCCGCCGGTGACCGAGCCGGAAGAAGAGAAGCCGGCGACCAGCTCCGACAGCGGCTAGCGGGGGGTGGGCGCCGCCGGGGCCGAGGCGGGGGAGTCCGCCCCGATCGCGAGCGCGGCGCGGAGGACCCCGATGTGCGTGAATGCCTGGGGATAGTTGCCGAGGGGCACGCGGCGCTCGGGGTCGAACTCCTCGCTGAACAGGCGCAGCGGGCCGGCGATCTTGAGCAGGTCGCGAAAGTGCCGGATGGCCCGAGCGCGGTGCCCCGAGCGCGCGAGGCACTCGACGAGCCAGAAAGAGCAGAGCAGGAAGGCGCCCTCGGCGCCGTGCTGGCTCCGCTGGGCGGCGTAGCGGTAGACGAACGGACCGCGGGCGAGCCGCTTCTCGACGAGACGGATCGTGCCTTCGACCATGGGGTCGGTGTAAGGAAGGAAGCCGACCATCGGGATCCGCAGGAGGCTGGCATCGGGCCAGCGCCGGTCGAACCCCTGCACGAAGCCGCCGAGCTTCTCGTCCCAGCCCCGCTCGAGCAGCACCCGGCGGATCTCTTCGGCCGATTCGTGGAACCGCCGGGCGAGCGAGCCCTCGCCGTAGCGGTCGGCGAGCTCCGCGCCCCGCTCGACCGCGACCCAGCACATGAGCTTCGAGTGGGTGTAGTGGGCCGGCGCGGCCCGCGACTCCCAGATGCCGCTGTCCCGCCGCGTCCACAGCCTCGAGGCGAGCTCGGCGAGCCGACGCAGCCGGGGCCAGGCCTCGCCGATGTACTCCGGGTCGATGCGGGCCAACAGCGCGGCCGATCCGATCACCTCGCCGAAGATGTCGAGCTGGAGCTGGTCCATCGCCGCGTTGCCGATCCGGACGGGCCGGGAATCGGCGTAGCCGCTCCAGTGATCCAGCGTGGCCTCGGCCGGGGGCAGGTCGCCGGAGAGGTCGTACATCGTCCGGAGCGGGATCTGGGCGCCCTCCTCGGGCATCCGGCTCACGACCCAACGGACGTACTCGCGGGCCTCGCGCAGGTGACCGAGCGCGATGAACGACTGCGCGGCGAAGGCGGCGTCGCGCACCCAGACGTACCGGTAGTCCCAGTTCCGCACGCCGCCGGGCCATTCCGGCAACGACGTCGTGGGCGCGGCGACGAAGGCGCCGCTCTGCCGGTCGGACAGGAGCTTGAGCAGGAGCTCCGAGCGCTCGACCCAGTCGTGCCAGACGTGCGCCGCCCGGTGCATCGGGGCGTCCGGTCGGTGGACCCAGCCGCGCCAGAACTGGGTGGTCTCCCGGAGCGCCTTCGCGGGATCGGGCAGGGGGGCGCCCGGGCCCCACAGGAGCTCGACGGCGGCCTCTTCGCCGGAGCGGAGGCGGAAGCGGGAGACCGCCTGACCGTCCTCGGTCCGCCACGGGGCCGGCGAGCCCAGCGTGAGCTCGGAGCGACCGGCGCTCGCGAGGACCGAGCCGTTGCCGTTGGAGAGCCACCGGGCCCCGCCGGCGCGGCCGTAGTCGAAGCGGGGCTCGGCGTGCACTCGGACGTCGACGGCGCCCCCGCTCGCCGCCAGTAGCCGAAGGATACGGGCGGGCGCGATGGACTCGCCGCTCCGGTCGAGCGGCATGAAGTCGGTGACGGTGAGCTGGCGGCCGCCGCCGAGCACAAAATGGGTCCGCAGAATGTTCGTCGCCGGCAGGTACCGCTGGGTGGTCGTGTACGATCCGACCGGCTCGACGAGATGGAAGCCTCCGGTCCGGGCATCGAGGAGCCGGCCAAAGACCGAGGGGTCGGCGAACCGGGGCAGGCAGGCCCAATCGATCGAGCCGTTGCGCGAGACCAGCGCCGCGGTCCGAAGGTTCCCGATCACCCCGTACTCGTAGATCCGGTCCCAGGCCACGCCCGCCGGTCCCGGGCCGCCTCCGGCGGACCCGGAGTCGGCCGGGTGCGGGGAACGGTCGGCGCTCATGGGTGGTTGAGAGGCGAGAGCTGTTTAGGATTCTTCCCTACTGCCGCGGCGACCGCCCGGGGAGGCTCCGGGCCCGGCTACAGGTGCCAGCTCGGCCCGCCGTAGCCCGGCGGCGGGGCCGGCGGGCTCGGCCCGCCAAACGGGTCCGGGCGGGGCCGGGCGGCCCGCCCCTGCTTCTTGGCGACGTACGCCTCGATCGCGTCGGCCGCCTTGTAGCCGGCCGCCATCGCGAAGACGACCGACTTCCCGCCGCCGGCGAAGACGCCCTCGACGTCGGTCATCCAGTCCTCGCGCTTGCCCTGGGGCCAGCCCTGCGAACCGAACTTGAAGTCGAGCTCGGCCGGTAGGCCGGTGACGTCGGCCTTCTCGCCGACGGCGACGATGACGGTGTCGCACGGGACGATCTCCTCCGACCCCGGTACCGGCACGAGCGACGGCCGCCCGGAGGCGTCCTTCGGACCTTCCTGGACCGTCTGGACCTTGAGCCCCTCGACCTGGCCCGTGCCCACGATCTCGATCGGGATGCGGTAGTACAGGAACTGGACGCCCTCGAGCGCACCGCCCCCCTTCTCCTCCGGTCCGGCCGGCATCTCGCTGGCCCCCTTGCGGTAGACCACTGTCACGCCACAGTGCTCCGGCAGGCGCCGGCAGGAGCGCGCGGCGTCGAGCGCCACATCCCCGCCGCCGACGACGACGACCGTCCGACCCGGCCGGCCCAGGAGCCCGACCTCCCCGTGGTTCATGGCCAGGAGGAAGTGGAGCGCGGAGAACACGCCCGGGAGCTGCTCGCCGGGGATCCCGAGCAGCCGCGGCTCCCAGGCCCCGACGGCCACGAACACGGCGAGGTACCCCTGCTGGAGCAGCGACTCCGGCGTGAGGTCGGCGCCGGCGCGCTTGCCCGTCACGAAGGTGACGTCGAGGCCCTGGAACGCCTCGAGGTCGCGATCGAGCTCGTCGCCGTCCATGTGGTAGTGCGGGATCGTGGCGATCTGGCCGCCGAGGAACGGCTCGGCCTCGTACAGCGAGATCGAGTAGCCGCGCAGTGCGAGGTCCCAGGCGGCCGCGATGCCGCAGGGCCCGCCTCCGATGATGGCGATCCGCTCGTGGCGCGGAGCGCTCGGGACGTACTCGAGGTCGGAGTTCCCGTACTCGAGCGCGGCCCGCTTGAGGTGCCGGATCGCGATGGGCACGCCGCGCCCGCCCATGATGCAGTCCTCCTCGCAGTAGTGGTAGCAGGTCTTGCACAGCACCCAGGCGAGCGGGTTCTCGCGCAGCGTCAGCCGGGCGGCGTCGTCGAAGCGCTCCTGCGCGATGAGGTCGATGTAGCCCCGGCAGTCCTGGGTGATGGGGCAGGCCTGCACGCAGAACGGCATCGCGCACTGCAGGCACCGCTGGGCCTCGAGGATCGCCTCCTCGCGGGAGTAGGCGTGGAGGATCTCACCGAACTTCTCGGTCCGTTCCTCCGGCGTCTCCTCGGGGATCTCGAGCCGCTTGTACCGGTCCGGACACATGAGGCGCACCCGCTCGGGAGAAACGGCCGCTCAACGGGCACCGGGCTATAGGGTCGACCCCCGCCCGGGGCGGGAGGCTCGGCCTAGCTGTTGGTGCGCTGCGCCCAGCGCGGGAGGTCGTGGCCGCAGGCCTCGCAGGTCGTCCGGATCGGGAGGTTCGCCGTCCCGCAGCTCCGGCAGACCTTGACGCCCCGGACCGTCCGGTTCGGGTCGGTCGTCGGCACCCAGGGCGCCTTGCCCCGGAGCTCTTCGGACTCGCCGCGGCGGAGCCGGGCGTAGGCGACGAGGCCGATCAGGAGGCCGGCGACGAGGCCGATCGCAAGGATCTCCCAGATCGAGACTGCCGGGGCCGGTGGCGGGGGCGTGGTGACCGCCACGGCGGGCAATGTCGGGGCAGCGGTAGCTCCGAGCGCGTCGGTCACGACGAGCGTGGGGTGGAAGGTGTTCGGAGCCGAGTAGGTGTGCTCGACGGAGGCTCCGTAGCCCACGGAGCCGTCTCCGAAGGTCCAGGTGTAGTTGTACGGGCCCGCCGCGCCGCCGGTCGCGTTGGCGGTGAAGGTGAGCTTCGCCCCGGGGTGCGCGGCGCTCGGCGCGGAGAGGACGGCGACGGCGAGCGTCCGGATCGTCAGTGCGAAGTTCTGGGAGGCGGTAAGCCCGTTGGAGTCGGTCGCGTGGTAGCTCGCCGTGAAGTTGCCGGCCGTGGTGAAGGCATGGGCCAGCCGGCTACCGTGGGCGTTGGAGCCGTCGCCGAAGTTCCATTGGGTGCTGGCCCACGTGCCCGAGCCGGCCTGCGGCGTGCCGGTGAAGGTGAGCACAGTGAGGGGGGCGGCCACCAGCGCGCTCACGCTCGCGGAGACCGTGGGATCGGGGCTGAGCAGGACCGGGAACTGGTCGCTCACCTGGACGTCGGCTTGGTCGGTCGCCGTGCAGGTGGCCACGACGCTCCCCGCCGTCGCGTAGGTATGCGTCGAGACCGCCGCCCCGAGCGGGCTCCCGTCCCCGTAGCTCCAGCTCGTGGTGAACGGGGCGGAGCCGTTGGCCGGCGTGCAGGCGTAGGCGAGCTCCTGGCCGAGGTCGGCCGCGCTGCGGTTGACGCTGGCCGTGATCGTCGGGGCCGGGTTCACGGTAATGCTGGTGGCGGCGAGGGCCGTCGCGTGGCTCGAGTCGGTGACGCGGCAGCTCGCGTTCGCGGCGCCCGCTGCGAAGGCATGGTTGATGCTCTGCCCGGCCGGCGTGTAGGCACTGCCATCGAACGACCAGTTGAAGGAGTACGGCGTGACGCCCCCGGTCGGATTGCAGTTGAAGAGATCCGGCTCGCCGGCGTCGACGAAGGAGCGGGAGGCGGAGACGGAGGCGCCCAGGGGTAGCGGAGTCCCGATGTTGACCACGTTGGACTCCGTGGTGCTGTAGGCCTGGCCGCCCGCGCCGCAGCCGCTGTAGCAGTCGGTCGAGTTGAGGTAGAAGGAGTAGCCCACACCGCCGGCCAGGCTGGTGACGGTGAAGGTCAGCACCGAGGGGTTGACGATCGAGGCGACGACGGTGGGCGTCGTGCCGTTCTTCTCCTCGTACAGATCGTAGCTCGTGAACGCAAGCGTGCCGCCGTAGCTCGCGTTGTTGGTCCAGTTGAAGGTGGCCGAGGAGCCGCTCGGCTGGGTTACGTTGAGCATCGCCACCGGCGGCTGGACGGCGTCGACCACGTTGGAGGTCGAGGAGCCCCCGAGGCTGTTGTAGTTGAGGACCTCCCACCAGCTCTCGGCGCCCGGGGCGAGGTCGCCGGCGCCGAAGCTGGTCTGGGTGTTCGAGGTGTACGTCGCGAGAACGCTCCAGGGGCCGCCGGCGCCGCTCGTCGACTCGTCCACCGTGTAGTCGGCGAAAAGGAAGCCGCTGGCTTGGGTCCAACCGAGCGAGAGCGCGGCGGGGGAGATACCGGTCTCCGAGAGCGTCACGGCGGCCGGACGCGGAGCCGCCGGCGACGGAGCGGCGCTCGCCGGCTGTGGCCCGTGAGCGGCTAGGGGCGACCCATGTAGTGCGGGTGATGCGGAGAAGTGGCCGGGCGCCCCGGCGACCGGTCCGAGCGCCCCCGAGAGGAGGAGAACCCCGAGGCTAGCGACGAGCAGGAGCGCGATCCGCGCCGACGGGTGACCGCTTGCTGGACCAGTGTTCACGTCGCAGGCCCCCGGCTTCCCGCATCCTCGTGTTTTGCCGGTTTCCCCTCCTTATACCTTGTGGCGCCGGCCGACACGCATCCGGACGTGTCGGACAGATGGGGGTAGCGAAGCGGGGCTACGACGCGGCTCGGCGCTTCTTGGGTGGAGCCGCCCTCGGTCCGAACGCCTCGAGCCAGACGCCGTCGGGGTCCTTGACGTAGACCAAGCTCGCCTTGCCGTCGTCGAACTCCTTGGCCACTTTCGCGCCGGCCCGAGTCGCCTTGTCGCGCCAGGCGCGCACGTCGGGGGCGTAGAAGCCGAAATGGTCGAACTCCTCGCCGGGCCGGAAGGGCGTGTAGAAGCGGTTGCCCTTCGGGTAGTAGTTCAGTTCGAGCTCGTGGACCGAGCCCGGAAAGCGCAGGTGGACCCAGACCCCGCCGTGCTTCATCGTGCCCCGGGAGACCTCGCGGAAGCCGAGCCCACGGTAGAACCGGAGCGAGCGCGCGAGATTCCTCACCCGGAGCCCGGTGTACAGGAAGTGGACCTTCTTCGCCATCGACGGCGCGAAGCCCCGCCGTCGTATATATCGGTCGAAGCCCGAGAGGAGCGGATCCTCGAGCGCGCGCTCAACCGAGGCCGGCCGCTCGGAGCACGGCCCATCCCAGCCCCAGGCCGAGCGCCAGACCCGAGATCGGGCCGAGCGCCCATCCGATCAGGATGTTCCGGATCGCCGGAGCGATCAGCGTCGCCCGGCGGCGGGCGAGTCCCGTGCCGATCATCGCCCCGACGAGGACCTGGTTGATCGAGGTGAAGAGGCCGAAGGCGACCGCGCCCAAGATCACCGCCGCCTGCGCGAGCTGGGCCGAGAACGCCATCGAGGGGTCGAGCCGGACGATCCGGAACGCGACGGTCTGCAGGAGCGGCCGCCCCCACGTGAACGCCCCGACCGCGAGGCCGGCCCCGCCGACCAGCGCCGCCGTGACGAGGGTGAAGTTCCCCGAGAGGATCAGGGCCCCCGACGCGTTGGCAACGTCGTTCGCTCCCATCGCGAACGAAGCGATGGCGCCGACGGCCACCAGGGCGAAGGCCATGCGCGGTGCCAGCGAGGGCTTCGTCTCCTCCTTCGCCTCGCGGGGGCTCCGGATCCGGCCGAACAGGTAGCCCAGTCCACAGGCGATGGGCGGCGCGAGGATCCAGACGAGCAGCAGCCGGCCGAGCGTGGCCCACTCGACCGCGTACCCACCGGCGAGCGCCGCTCCGACGGTGGAGAAGACGAGGATCTGGATGGTCGAGGTGGGGAGCGCGACCAGGTTGTACGCGGTCGTCAGCAGGAGGGCGGAGGCCAGGATGGCCACTGCGAGGAAGATCGGCGCCGAGCCGGCCACCAGGAGACCGTGACCGACCGTTTGCTCGACCCCTTCGCTCGCCAGCGCCGCGCCGAGGAACGCGAGCGGGGCGAGCAGGAGCAGCGCGCGGCCCACGCCGATCGCGCCGGCGGCGTAGGGCATCCCCATGCAAGCCCCCGTGTAGTGGGCGCCGATCGAGAACGCGAAGGCCAGCGCCAGGACCACGAGCAGGATCAGCTCGACCGAGAGCACGCTCGGCTACCTCCGCCCCTCGGACGACCGGTCGCCCGGGGTTGGTCGGAGGCCTCCACCCATTATACCTCCCCGTGACTTTTCCCTAGCATGCCGCGATCCAGCCCCGCGCGGAGCCCCGCGCCGACCCGTCGCCGGAAGAGCCCGTCGGAGATCGCCCCCGGGGTGTTCGTGGGCGGCTGGTCGGATGCCGTCGAGTTCGCGGGTCGGCGGTACTGCGTGCTCGATGAGCGACCCGACGGCGAGCTTCCCGCGGACGAACAGCTCGCGATCTACGACGAGAAGGCGGATGCCCCCATCCTGCCCAATCTCGAACGGGTCAGCGGCTGGGTCGAGGCGGCGCGAAAGGCCGGCGAGCCGGTGCTCCTGTTCTGCGGGCACGGCGTGCGGCGCTCTCCGCTCGCCGGCGCCTGGTATCTCCATCGCCACGACCGCATCCCGCTCTCGGAGGCGTACGCCCGGATCCGGGAGGTCCGGCCGCGCGTCGAGGAGGCCCGGGAGTGGATCGGGCACTGGCAATCGCTCGAATCCAACCCTTAGGCCACCGCCCGAGGCCCCTCGTCGGCCCCCATGCAACTGGAAAGCGCTCCCGACCCCGCCTGGGTGGGCGCGCTGACCGGCTGCTCGTCGGACCGGGCCGAGCGACTCCTGACCGAGGCCGCGGCGGAGCGCCACCTGTTCGCGCACCTGGCGCGTGAGCATCGGCGCGAGGGCCGCTCCTCCTACATCGAGATCGACGCCCCTCTCGAGCTCCACGCCATCGTCCGAGCCCTTCGCCCCCTGCGAGTCCTCGAGGTTGGTGTCTCGTCGGGGGTCTCCACCGCCTACCTTCTCGCCGCCCTGGATCGGAACGGCCGGGGGACGCTCCACTCGGTCGACCTTCCGAGCTACCCTCGCCGTTCCCGTAGCGGTCGGGCCGCGCCGCTGGCGTCGTGGACGCTCCCGCCCGGTCGGGAGCCGGGCTGGGCCATTCCCTCCGCGCTCCGGCACCGGTGGGTCCTGCACTTGGGGGACAAGGGCGAGCTGCTCCCGCAGCTCGCCAAGGAACTCCCCCGCATCGACCTGTTCGTCTACGACGTACCGCACGAGTGCTCGCAGTCGTACCGGGAGTTCCGAAGCCTCGACCCCCGACTCCCCGTGGGCGCCGTCGCCATCGCCGACCACGGACCGGGCGGATCGCTCTGCCCGGCGCTCGCGCGATGGGCCGCGCGGACCGGCGGCCGGCCCGTGCGCCGGGTGGGGCTCGGCCTATTTGGATTCCGGAAGCGACGCCGCGCGCGGAGCACTCCCCGCACCGCCCGTCCCGGTCCCTTGGCGAAGTCGACGACCGGGCCTCGGGCCACCGACGGTCCGACGCCGCCCCGCCGATAGGGGGCAGGCTACCGGGCCGCCGTCCGCCGGTGCGGATGGCGGTGGCCGGTTCGTCCTTCGGCCACCGATGGATCAACGAGGACCGCGCGCCCATCGCGCAGCCCCTTGACCCCCCGCAGGTCGGTCGTGGCCCGCTCGAGCTCTCCTCGCTTGCCCGCCAGAAGGAGGAGCTCGGCGCAGGCCTCGCCCTCGAGATGGACATGGGTGGAGGAGCGGATGTGCTCCCCCCACCGATGCTGGGCTCGGGCCAGCCGAGGCAGCAGCCGGGGGGCGTCGTGCCGGTAGAGCAGGAGGAGCGCCGCGAGCGCGTCGGCCTCGGGATCGCCCCCGGTCACCTCCTCACCGAGCGCGCGCCGCACCAGGAACCGGATCGCCTCCGAGCGGCTCCGCGAGTTCCGTCGGGCGACCCACGCGTCGAGGCGTCGAGCGAGGTCTGGGGGCAGCGATATCGCGAACCGGACCGCCCCACTCGAACGACGCGCCACGATCGATGCCCCGCGGTCAGCCCGGCGCGGTGGCTCGCCCTTCGGGCGGGCGGGAAAAGCCGCCCTCTTCGTACCGTCGGACACGGTAGATCAGCATCGCCACGCCCCAGGTGACGAGGAAGAGCAGGACGATCCCGATCCCGAGCTGCGCGAAGTTGAGCGCGTCGAGCCAGCCCCAGAAACCTCCGCGCCATCCGAGCTCGGCGGAGAGCACTTGCAGGAGCTCGACACCGCCGATGGCGAAGGCCACGAGGACGGAGATGATCGTGAGGGTGAGGTTGTAGTAGATCTTCCGGATCGGCTTCAGGAACGCCCAACCGTAGGCGTATCGCATCGCGAAGCCGTCGGTCGTGTCCGAAAGCACCATCCCGCAGGTGAACAAGAGCGGAAGGATCAGGACGGCCCACAGCGGTACTGCGCCGGTCACACCCACGGTGAGACTGATCGCGATCAGTGTCACCTCGGTCGCCGTGTCGAAGCCCAGGCCGAACAGGACCCCGACCGGGTAGATCTGACGGGGGGTCTCGATCACCCGGAACAAGCGGCCGAAGTAGCGGTACAGGAAGCCGCGCTTCTGGAGTTGCTCCTCGAGCTCGGACTCGTCGAGCTGCCGGTCCCGCAGACCTCGGAAGATACGGTACACCTCGGCGACGATGACGAGATTCACGAGCCCAATGATGAAGAGGAAGATGCCGGAGACGAGCGTGCCCACGACCGCCCCGACGGAAGCGAAGGCGGCGATGTGGCTCTGGACGTACTCGGTGGCGAGCACGAGGGCGACCACCATGCCGCAGACGATGGTGGAGTGGCCGAGGGAGAACCAGGTGCCCACCGTCAGCGGGCGCTTGCCCTCGTTGAGCAGCTTGCGGGTGGTGTTGTCGATCGCGGCGATGTGGTCGGCATCGAAGCCGTGCCGAAGGCCGAGGATGTACGCCGTGATGCCGAGGCCCGTGAACAGAAGGAACCCATGGGAGGCGCCGCCGGCGGTCGACGGCGGAAGATAGGCGAAGGCGATGACGAAGGCGCCGAGGGTGACGCCCCCGATGGCGAGGTAGAGCATCGCGATGGCCAGCTTCTCTGGGGCGGTGAGCGCGAGCGCCGGGGCGGTCGCTCGTGGCGCGGGTGACGGCACGCCCGCCGCAACCGAGACTCGGTTATAGCCTGTTGTGCAGTTTTTTGTATTCGTAACACCCGCGGGGCGAGCGGTCCCCGCTCCGAGCGGTCACCCGATCGAGCGAGCGACGAACGGGCCGGGACGGGGTTCGGGACGAAAACGCCTAAGCTCCACGCGAACTCGAAGCCCCGGGGGAACGAACGTGACGAGCCGCCTGCTCATCTTCGGCCTCATCGCCTCCGTCGTGGCCGTCTTCGCCATCTCGTGGTTCGCGTACGTCTACCTTCGCGGCCGGCGGCTCGGGACCCACGGCCTCGTCCAGCGCTCCCATCTGCGGTGCCCGAAGTGTCAGCAGGAGTTCGACTACGATTGGGTCCCCGGGGCCTCGTTCACCTCGGTCCGTCTTGGGAAGGGGCGCTACATGGCCTGCCCGCTGTGCCACCAGCGGTCCTACTTCTACATCTACGACACGATGGTCGCGCGCACCATGCCGCCCGACCCG
>DASYZY010000032.1:0-11920 GCA_035945735.1 Thermoplasmata archaeon | reverse complement strand
GGCCACTTCATGCACGCGTTCAAGAAGAACGCCTCGATCCTGTACCTCGTGATGATGAACGAGACCTACGGTCTCACCAAGGGGCAGGCGGCCCCCACCGCCCCGCTCGGCTACGAGGGGAACATCGAGCGACCGTTCGATGCCATCCTCGCGGCGCTCTCCCAGCCGATCCCCAA
Organism: Thermoplasmata archaeon; assembly: GCA_035945735.1. Lineage (GTDB taxonomy): Archaea > Thermoplasmatota > Thermoplasmata > Lutacidiplasmatales > UBA184 > JAKIVR01. Next base: position 11,744 of record DASYZY010000032.1, on the reverse strand, counting down.
CTTCGTCGCCCGCACCTTCTCCGGCGACCCGAAGACGCTCACCAAGGTGCTCGTCGAGGCGCTCGAGTTCAACCGGGCCAATCGCGGCTTCGCCTTCATCGAGGACCTCTCGCCCTGCGTCACCTACAACGACACCTTCAAGGAGTGGCGCGAGAAAGTGCTCGACCTGGCCACCCTGCCGGGGTACGACGCCTCCGACCGGGCGGCGATGTTCCGCCTGTACCTCGAGACCGTGAAGAGCGGCCGGATCCCGATCGGCGTCATGCACCGACCGCCGGCGCCGTCGGCCGAGCCGGAGTCGCTCGAGCTCAAGCTCCTGCCGGACCGGATCGGCCCGGCGGTCACCGGCATCGAGCTCGCCCCGAACCTTCCGACGTACGAGAAGCTCCTCGCCGCGGTCGGGTGAGGGGCCCGTGCCGCGCCGGCGCCGCTGGCGTTCCCTGGTCGCTCTCCCGGCGGCGGCGCTCGCCGCCGTACTGCTCGTCGGGATGCCCGCGGCCGCCCTGGTGCCGCCCGGGCCGAGCCCGGTGAGCTTCATCCTGAACCCGAACGGGAGCCTGCTCGCGAACCTCACCGTCGAGATCCCGAACGGTTCGCTGCTGCGCTACGCTATCGACGGCAACTTTACCCCCCTGCTCAACGCGCTGCCGATCTCGGCGGCCAACCGCTCGAACTACGAGGCGCAGATCGCCTTCTTGGAGAGCAACCCGTTCACCGCCGGCGACTTCGGCACCAACTCCGGCACCGTCTCCTCCGGCGAGGTCGGCGTCTTCGACCGCCTCGTCCTGCAGGAGTCGGCGTACCTGCCGTCGGGGGCCCTCACCGGCGGCTTCGTCTTCGCGATGACCCTCGACGGCCAGAAGCCGAGCTCCGCGAGCCTCCAGGCGTTCTACGCCCTCGACGCGCTCGGCCCGGACAGCTCCGCCGCGCCGCTCAACGTCAGCGTCACTACGCAGTACAGCTTCCCGATCTCCGGGAGCTCGCACACCCTCGGCTTCTCCTGGACCCTGCCGCCGCTCCTCCTGTCGGCCTACCTCGACTTCGATGTGACCTTCCTCACGCCGGCCGGTGACACGATCACCGGGAGCTCCGGTTTCGGCTTGACGGCCGTCCACAACGACGTCTACGGCTTCTCCCCCGGCAAGTTCACCGGAACCCTCACCCCCTCGGGCAACGGGAGCGCGAACGTCGAGTTCGGCCCGGCCTTCCCGTTGGGGACGATCCTGATCGTCGCGGCGGTCGTCGCCGCCGGCGCGATCGGCATCGGGTTCCTCCTCCTTCGGGGGCGGCGCCGACGCCGTGCGAGCCTCTCGACGTCCCCGGCGGGCCCTTCGACCGGCGAGAGCTCGCCGGCCGCGGGCGCGGATCCGCCCGCGCCGGCGCCATGACCTGGGTCGGGATCGACGACACCGACAGCCCGGAAGGGGGCTGCACGACCTTCACCCTCACCGAGCTCCTTCGTTGCGCGCGCGGTCACGGGGCCGAGCTGATCGGCCACCCGCGCCTAGTGCGGTTGAACCCGAACGCCCCCGGCAAGACTCGCGGCAACGCCGCGCTCAGCGCCCGGTTCGGTCGGGGCGCCGGCCCCGCCCGACCGATCGGGCAGCTGGACGGGAAGCCGGTGCTCGCGTACCCGAAGGGGGGCCCGCTACCTCGCCCGCGCGAATCGGAGTTCCTCGAGGCCGCCTGGGACGCGGTCCGACGCACCAGCGCCTATCCGGCCCCCCATACGGACCCGGCGCTAGTCGCGACGCACCGCCAACTGCCGGCCGATCTGTACTGGGAAGCGGTACGTGGCCAGCTGTCGAGCCGCGTGGTCCGCCAGTTCCTGGAATCGCAGCTCGCGGACTTCCGGTATCTTGGGAGCGACTCGGGGCTCGTGGGCGCCGCCGCGGCGATCAGTTGGCCCGGCGCGCACCCGACCTGGGAGCTCATCGCCTACCGGCGGGCCGGACGGAGCGGCCCCCGCGAAGGACCGACGCCCGGCTCGATCGCGTTGCTAGAGTCCCGGTATCCGGAACTGTTCCAGTGCCGAGACCGGAGGACCCGCCGCGTGCTCGTGAGCCCGCACACGCCGTGCCCCATCCTGCTCGGACTCCGCGCGACCCGGCCCGAGCGGCTACCGAAGGCGCTGCACGCGCTCGAGACGGAGCCCGTCGATCGCTGGGTGATCTACCGGTCCAATCAGGGGACGGGGGACCACCTGCTCGACCGTCCCTTTGCCGAGCTCGCCCCCTACGACTCCGCCCGGGTCACCGGCCGCGTGCTCGAGGCGCCCCGCGTCCGGGCGGGCGGGCACTGGATCGTTCCGATCACCGAGGACGGGCGCGGACCGGGGCTCGAGTGCATCGCGTTCGAGCCGACGAAGACGCTCCCGCGGATCGTCCGTCGGCTCACCGTGGGGGACCGGGTTCGGGTCTGGGGCGGGCTCGGCGAGGGTCCTCCGTTCCGGATCGAAGGGATCGAGGTGCTCTCGACCGGTCCGCGCCGGACCCCCGCGCCGCTCTCCCGGTGTCGGGACTGCCGCGCGCGGCTGCGCAGCCGGGGCACGGGCCGGGGGTATCGGTGTTCGGGCTGCGGCCGAGAGTACCCTCCAGAGATCCGGGGCCGCCGTGCCGGGGCCGTCGCGCCGGCGCGCGGCGCTTACCATCCCACTCCCTCGGCGCGGCGCCACCTTGCTCCGCGCGCGCCGGAGACCGACGATGGGCGCGGTCCGGCCCCTCGGTTACCCCGACGGCCACGAACCGATTTATACCGTTGACCGGGTTTCGGCGTACCGGGGGGAATCAATGGTAGCGCCGGGCCTGAAGACCGCGGGTCTGTTCGCGGTCGTGATCGCGCTGTTCGTCGTGGTCGGTGGGCTGGTCGGTCAGTTCCTCTTCGGGGGCCTCCTCGCCGGCCTCCTCATCGCCTTCTCGCTCGCGCTCGCCTTCAACCTGATCTCGTACTTCCTGTGCGACAAGTTCATTCTCTGGAGCTCGGGCGCGAAGATCGTCACGGCCGCGGAGGCCCCGCGGCTCGCCAAGATCGTGGAGGAGCTCGCCCCCCGGTTCGGGCTGATCGAGCCCCGGATCGCGATCGTCCCGACTCAGACGCCCAACGCCTTCGCGACCGGCCGCAACCCCAAGCACGCCGTCGTGGCCGCCACCGAGGGGATCCTCCGCCTCTGCGACGACCGCGAGCTGCGCGGGGTGCTGGCCCACGAGCTCGCCCACGTGAAGGACCGCGACATCCTCGTGATGACGCTCGCCGCCACCTTGGCCGGGGCGATCTCCTACCTCGCCCAGGCGTTCCTGTTCACCGAGCTGTTCGGCGGGGGGAGCGGCAACGGCCGGGGCAATGTGAACCCGATCCTGGTCCTGGTGGCGGTCATCACCGCGCCGATCGCGGCGCTCCTCCTCCAGCTCGCCATCTCGCGCTCCCGGGAGCTCAAGGCCGATGAGGTCGGAGCGAAGACGATCCACGACCCCGAGGCGCTGGCGAGCGCGCTGGCCAAGCTCGAGGACGGCAACGCCCGCCAGCCCGGACCCATCGGGCCGCCGGCGACCGCGGCGCTGTGCATCGTCAACCCCCTGACGGAGCGCGGCATCGCGAGCCTGTTCTCGACCCATCCTCCGATGGCCGAGCGGATCCGCCGGCTCCAGGCGATGCGCGCCGACTACCAGTACGTCGTGAAGGGCACGGGCCGCAGCCGCCGCGACTTCACCTACCATCTGCCGAGCACCTCCCGTTAAGGAGCCCACGCTGACGGAGTGTCCTGCCTGCGGTTTCGAGGCCGCGGAGGGAAGCTCCTGCGCCCGGTGCGGCCTGTCCGAGGCGCTCTTCGAGCCGATGCGGCACGCTCTTGCGCCGGGACCCGGCGGGAACGCGCCGCTGGAGGCCGCTCAGGCGCTCGCCGCCGCGGTGGGGGCCCCCGCGCCGACGCCGGTCGCTGGCGAGCTGTCCAACCCCGCCCGCTTTCCGCCGATCTCCCCCCTCACGCCGATGCTGCCCCGCGGGCCGCGCCCGCCCGAGGTGATGCCCGAGCTCCCGGCCCTCCCGGCCGCGGAGCCGCTGCCCGTGGCGCTCCGACAGGTGGAGGAGTACGCCTCGATCGCCCGCCGGCTCGCCTTGGACATCCACGGGCTGGACGAGCGGCGAGCAATCGCGGAGCGGTCGAAGGACCTCTCCACCGTGGCCGCGCTCCGCGCCGAACTGTTCGTCCGGGTCGCGGCTCGGCTGTCCGAGGAGATCGAGCGCTCCTTCGGGCGGCGCAACGAGCTCGCGGCGCTCCTGGAGACCGGGACGCCCGACGCCGAGCTGGGCTCGGCCAGCGAGGCGCTGGCGCGCGGTGACCTTACGGGCACCGAGCGCCGGCTGAGAGGCGTGGAGGACAGCCTCGATACGCTCGAGGAGGAGTGGGAGACGGTGCGGCTCCTCTCCCTGGAGGCCGAGCTCGTGGCCGACACCGTGCGCGAGCTCGGCGGCGACCCGCTGCCGGCGCTCGGTCCACTGTCGGAGGCTCGCCGCCGGGCGCGGCTCGGGGACCGTTCGGGCGCCGAGCCGCTCCTCGCGCGCTCGACGCTCGCCCTGTGGCAGCTCTGCTCGCCCCTGCTCACCCGGGAGCTCGGTGCGCTGCAGAGCACGCTCCAGCAGAAGCTCCCGCCTTCGGAGAGCGGACCGCGGCTGAAGCTCGAGGCGGCGGAGATGGCTCGCGCGCTCGCCCACCACAACTACGGTGGCGCGGTGACCGCCTACCGACGCTTCCGCGACGAGGTAGGTCGGACCTCCACCGCCTCCGCCGGACCCGCGGCTCCAACCCATTAAGAGAGCGGGGCCCGTCGGCGGGCCGTGCGCTTCTCGTCGCTGCGCGGCTTCGACGATCACCTTCCCCCGGATGCCGGCGCCCGATCGGAGATCCTGCGCCGGATGCGCGCCGCTGCGCGCCTCGCCGGCTTCCAGGAGCTCGAGCCCCCCAGTGTCGAGAGCCTCGAACTGTTCACGGCCAAGAGCGGCGCCGAGATCGCCAAGGAGCTGTGGTCGTTCACCGACAAGGGCGGCCGCGCCGTCGCCCTGATCACCGAGTCGACCCCGTCGCTCGCGCGCATCTACTCGGAACGGGCGTCGGCCGAGCCGCTGCCGGTGAAGTGGTTCACCGTGGCCCGGGTCTGGCGCTACCAGGAGCCCCAGGCCGGTCGCGCGCGCGAGTTCCACCAGTTCAATCTCGACATCCTGGGCGCCTCCGGGCTCGAGGCCGAGGTCGAGCTCCTGTCGGTCGGCGCCATGCTGCTCGACAGCGCCGGAGCGGCCGGGCTCTACGGGTTCCGGCTGAGCGATCGGCCCCTGGCCGAGTCGATCGGACGCACGCTCGGGGCCACGGACCTGCCCCGTTTCTTCCGCGCCCTCGATAGCCTGCGGAAGGTGCCCGCCGACGCGACTCGCGCGGAGCTCGCCGCCTCCGGCCTGGCCCGCGAGGGGGTCGACCGGCTCTGGAGCCTGCTCGAGCGGAGCCTGAACGGAGTACCGTTGGCCGACGCCGGCGCGCTGTTCGACGAGCTCGCCGCCTGCAAGCTGACCGAGCCCGGCCCGGCCGGCCTCGATCGCCTCCGGCGCCTGTCCGAGCTGCTCCCCCGCGCCGGGGTCGCCGACCGGGTCCGTATCGACCTCTCCGTGGTCCGGGGCCTGGACTACTACACCGGCCCGGTCTTCGAAGCGTACGACCTCAAGGGGGAGGGCCGCGCGCTCTTCGGCGGGGGCCGGTACGACACGCTCATCGAGTCCTTCGGCGGGCCGCCGACGGCGGCCTGCGGCCTGGCGATAGGGGACCTGACGCTCGAGCTCCTGCTACGGGCCCACGGCCGCTGGCCCGAGGGTGAGCCGCCGCTGGACACCTTCGTGGTCGCGGTGACGCCGGAGATGGTGCCGCAGGCCATCGAGCTCCTCGCGCGGCTGCGCCGCGCCGGCGTCAGCGCCGACGCCGATCTGCTGGGCCGCTCGCTCTCGCGTCAGCTCAAGGAGGCGGCGCGGCGTCGGGCGCGGCGGGCTCTCCTCGTGGGGCCCCGGGAGCTGGCTCGTGGTGCGGTGCTCGAGCGTGACCTGGCATCGGGTGCGCAGACGGAGCGGCCGCTGACGCAGGTAACGCCTGGGGCGTGAGCCCCTCGATCGCCTCCCCGTCCCAGAGCAGGATGCCCGGCGGCGAGGTCGCGCCGTCGACGTAGCCGTACCAGTAGACGACGGCGCCCTCGCCGAAGATCTCGGTGTAGGGGGCGAGCTGCTTGCGCAGGTTGCGCCGGAGCTCGACGTCGTCGCCGAAGTTCGCCTTCGACTCGATCCACTGCAGCTTCCGGCCGAACAGGGAGATGGGCCGGTCCAAAAGCGCGTCCGGGGTCTTCGTGTACTTGCCCCGGAGATCCTTCTCGGTCCGGTAGGTGAGCCCGTGCTTTTCGAGCCAGCCGTACAGCCGCGCCTCGCCCTTGCGGCCCCGCTCCCGCTGGAGCTCCATGCCCTGGGGCGAGTAGATCAGGTCGTGTTCGAGGAGCTCGCCGATCTCGCGGCGCAGCCGCTCGTCCGGAGCTGTCACCGGGTCGAGGAAGAACGACCAAATCTTCTTTCGGGGCAGGTGGAGCTCCTGGAGCAGCTGCTGGCCTAGGAGCACCGGCGGGAAGTTCCACTCCCGGGCGATCTCGAGCATGCGCGTGCCGTGGCGCCACTGGTTGGCGATCCGCGGCATCTGCCGCTTGACCACGTAGAAGCGCCGAGTGGCGTCGCGCGTCACGCGGTGGGTGTGGATCACGAAGAGGAGCTCCTCGTCCACGCTTTCGGCCGCCGAGACCCGGCGAACGTCCTCGGGCGTCGCGAGGGTCTGGTAGTAACGTTGGTAGGTGGCGCGGTCCATTCGGGCGCGACCGGCCCTGTCCGCGGGCCCGGAAGTCCGCCCTTCGAGGCGGGTGGGGTTAAAGCCTTTCGTCCGGGGCCGGTCGCACATCGGATGCCCCAGTGAAGAACGCCGGGAGCGCGCGAGAGCTCGCTCGCGGGCGCCTCAGTCGCGCCAATCGAGCCCGACGGTCCGGAGCGAGAGCTTCGGGATGGGAGGGAGGCGTCGCTTGTGGCGATGCCGGGCGATACGGCGAGCGACCGCCGCGACGATCCCCCGGTCCGCCCCGGTGAGTCGAACGATCTCGTCTTCGTCGCGAAGCTCCTCAAAGCCGCGCAGGATGCGATCGAGCAATTCGTAGGGGAGGCCGAGCTCCTCCTCATCGGTCTGACCTGGCCAGAGGCCGGCGGTGGGGGCGCGTTCCCGAATCGCAGCGGGCAGTCCCAGCTGGGTCGCCAACTCGCGGACTTCCGTCTTGTACAGGTCGCCGAGGGGCAGGAGGTCGGCACCGCCGTCGCCGTACTTGGTGAAGTAGCCGGTCAGGATCTCCGACTTGTTCCCGGTACCCACCACGAGCGCCTCCCGCCGTCGGGCCTCCGCGTAGAGCAGAGTCATTCGGATCCGAGCCTTGATGTTCCCTCGGGCGACGCGATCCTCGCCGAGCGAGAGCCGCGTATCGAAGCTCCGCTCCAGCTCCTCGATCGGGTGGACAACGATCGCGATCCCGAGCTCTGCGGCGTAGCGGCGCGTCTCCTCCAGCAGCGGCACCGGGTGAGCGGAATCCGGTAGGAGCACGCCGGTGACCGCCTTCGGGCCGAGCGCGTCAGCACACAGCCGCGCGGCCAGGGCCGAGTCGATGCCGCCACTGAGCCCGACGACGACCCCCCGGGCGTCCGCCTCGCGCACCTGGCTCCGCAGGAACCGGGCGATGCTCTCGGTCGCATGCGCCGGGAGCTTGGGGCGGAGGTCGTTCAGGCTTCTCCCCCGAGCGCCTCGAGCTCCCGCTGGCGGATCCACGTCTCCTGGCAGCCGCACGTCGGATCCGAGTCGCCCCCGAAGGACTGGTCGAGAGAGCCCTCTTCGATCCGCCGGAGCACCTCGGGATCGCACGCGCCACAGTTGTGGGGACCCCGCGGTCGGCCCCCGGCGGTCGGGAAGGAGACCAAGCGGACGTTGGGTACTTCGGTCGCGCCTCGGCGCAGCACCTCAAGCAGGCTCCACAGCCAGGGCGGCCGGTATCGGCGGTTCCGGAACAGCCGCTCCACGACGGTCCCGTTCTGGATGTGGACGGGGTTGACCGAGAGCGTCGAGAAGTGGGGGGCCGCGAGCCCGATGGAGAGGACCACGTCCTCGATCGCCTCGCCCTCGGTCAGGTACGGCGGCTTCAGGAGCAGGTACCCCTTCGGATGGGCGCCCCAGGCCCGAAGCCGGTCGGCCGCGTCGAAGTACTCCGCGGGCGTCGACACCTTGTTCACGTACCGGGCCAGGATGTCGGGTTGGGTCGACTCGAGCCCCTCGGCGACCTCGAGCTCCCCGGAAAAGCTGGCCTGCAGCGGCCGGACTCGATCCTCCTTCACGAACTCCGGCAGCGTCTCGATGAGCAGCCGGCGGGCGCGCCCGGAGAAGGCACGGCCGATCGCCTCGCGGGAGGCCGGGTCCACCTCGCGGTCGTCGAGGAACGAGCCGCTCGTGTAGAGCTTCACGTACGGCTCGTCGCGGTAGCGTCGGAGCGCGCGTTCGAGCTGGCGCGCGAGCTCGGCCGGCGTCGCCGAGCGACCGAGCGTGTCGCGCGCGTACCCGCACCTCGAGCACCCCTTGAGGTCGGCCCAGTAGCAACCCCTCGTCCGCAGGATGAGGACGAATGCCGACACCCGCTCGCCGGCGAGCGACTCGGTCTCGGTCCAACAGTTGACGTAGGCGTCGGGCGCGCCGGAGTCGCCGGGTTGCGGCCGACGCTCGTTGGCGACCTCGCGCGCGATCGACTGCGGCACGGCTAGCTCTCCTCGATGAGGAGCGTGATCGGCTGCCCGTCCTTCAGGGACAGCGCGCGCCGCAGCTCGAGCGGGGCGATGAACTCGATCACGTCGGTGTGCGAGGTCCGGTCCGGCGTGATGAGGTGACCCGGGCTCCCGCCGATCTGGGCGCGCAGGCACGTGGCGCCCCCCCAGGTCCGACCGCTCGCGGTGAACCCGTCGATCCGGATGCCCTTCCAGTACCGGAGGGTTGCGGCCCGGCGCAGCTCGGCTTCAGAGAGCCGGACGTTCAGCGTTCCGGGGAACGGTGAGTAGCCGAGCCGCTCGGTGAACTGCAGCTTGTAGCCGGGTTGGCTCAGGTAGTACCGTCCTTCGCCAAGGCCCGAGGAGACGGTGCCGGTGAGGTCGAGCCGGCCCGGGCCCTCGAAGATCCGCCGGAGCGAGGTGAACTCCTTGCGGAGGCGGTCGAGACCGGTCGGCGTGAGGCCGAGGCGCTGCTTTCGGGCGTCTAGCGACCGCACGATGAGCCCCTGCCCGGCGAGGGAGATCAGGTATCGGTCGGTCGCCTGCTGACGGAAGCCGAGCGCGTCCCCGATCTCGCGAGAGCTGGCCACTAGCGGCGTCCGGTCGGCCCCCCGCTGGCCAAGGAGTCGGAGCACCTCGAGCTCCTCGTACCGGAAGCTGCTCGACCGAGCGGCCCGGGCCGCCGGAGCGGCCGGCGCCGCCGGGGCGGCGGCTGGGCTAGTGCGTTTTCGCGGAGGCCGACGGGGCATCGAGGGACACCACGGTGGAGCCGCGGACGACGAGCCGGCCGAGGCGGCGGGTGCGCTCGGCGGTGCGCTCTTCGGCCTCGTCCAGCAGGAGGTTCAGATGCGGGTCGGCGCCGAGCAGGACGCCGGAAAGGATGCGCTGGTCCTTGAGCCGGAGCTCGACCTTCTGGTGGGCCAGCCGGTCGAGCAGCTCCGTCGGAGTGGGCATCGGGCATCGACCGACGGTCCGAGGATAACCCTTGCCGGAGGGGGCGGTTCGTCGCCGGGGCCGGGCATAGACCTAAGCGGGCGGTTCGCTCGGCGGAGCCGGATGGCCGGACATCCTGCGGCTCGAGGCGGCCTCGAGGAGGTCGTTGCCGGCAGCACCGCCATTAGCGAGGTGGACGGCGAGCGGGGCGGGCTCGCCTATCGCGGATTCACCATCGCCGACATCGTCGCCCATCTCGGCTACGAGGGCACGGTCGACCTGCTCTGGTCGGGGCAACTCCCCGGCACCGACCCCCCCCATCCGCTGACGGCCGAGCTCGCCGGGCAGCGGACGCTCCCCCCGTCCGCGGAGGCGATCCTCGACGCGCTCCCGCCGCGGACCGACCCGATGGACGCCCTGAGGATGGGGCTGTCCGCACTCGGCTCGTACCCGTACCCACCGACCCGGGAGCAGGGCATCGCGTTGGTCGCGGCGGCCCCCACCGTCCTGGCGCGCTTCCACCGTCGCCGCAGTGGGCTCGAGCCCATCGCTCCGGACCCCGGTCTCGGCCACATCGCGAACTTCCTGTACATGCTCGAGGGCCGACCGGCAACGAGGCGGCGGGTCTACGCGCTCGAGAGCTACTGCAGCATCGTCGCCGACCACGGGATGAACGCGTCGACCTTCGCGCTCCGCGTTGTGCTCTCGACGCAGTCGGACCTCCTGTCCGCCGCCGCCGCGGCCATCGGGGCGCTCAAGGGACCGCTCCACGGGGGAGCTCCGTCCAAGGCCGTCGAGATGCTGGACGCGGTCGGCTCACCCGATAATGCCGAAGCGTGGGTCCGCGCGGCCCTCGCGCGCAAGGAGCGGCTGATGGGCTTCGGGCACCGCGCGTACAAGGTCGAGGATCCCCGGGCGGTCCTGCTCCGGAAGATCGCCGAGCGGGTGGCCGCGCCCGAGAGGTTCGCCCTCGCCGCCCGGGTCGAGGAGGTGGCGCTCGCTGAACTTCGTCGGGCAAAGCCGCAGGAGAGACTGTTCACGAACGTGGAGTTCTACGCCGGTGTGGTCCTGGAAGCGTCGGCGCTGCCCCGGGACCTGTACCCGGCCCTGTTCGGCATGGCGAGGACCGCCGGGTGGGCCGCGCACGCGATCGAGCAGGCGGCCCACAACCGGCTCATCCGGCCCGGAGTGGAGTACACGGGGGCCCGGGGCCTTGCCTTCCCGGCGAGCGCCCCGCTCCGGCCCCTCCCGTAACCGAGCGGACTACGGCCGCTCGGCCCCGGACTCGTCCCCCTTTTCGTCGACGACCTTGAAATCGGCGTCGACCGGCGGCGCCTGGCCCGGTGCGCGGCCGGCCGGCGCGGACTCCTCGGCGGTGCTCGTGCCCCCGGAGGGGGGCGATTCGCCCACCGGGGGCGTCTCGCTCCGGTAGAGCTTCTGCGCCAGCGCGTGGAGGGAGCGGGTGAGCTCCTCCGACTTCGAGGCGACGGCCGCCGGGTCGTTCTTGCCCAGCGCTTCGCGCAGCTCGGCGATCTTGGCCTTGATGTCGGAGGCCTCGGCCTCCGAGATGCGGTCCTTCGCATCGACCAGCACCCGCTCGGCCTCGTAGCCGAGCGACTCGGCCCGGTTGCGGCTTTCGACCTCGCCGGCCCGCTTGCGGTCCTGCTCGGCGAACTTCTCCGCCTCGCTGACCATCCGGTTCACGTCCTCCTTCGACAGCTTGTTCGAGGCGGTGATCGTGATCCCCTGCTTGCGGTTCGTCGCGAGGTCCTTGGCCGAGACCGAGAGGATGCCGTTGGCGTCGATGTCGAAGCTGACCTCGATCTGCGGGGTGCCGCGCGCGGCCGGCGGGATGCCGGTGAGCATGAAGCTCCCCAGCGCGACGTTGTCGCCCCACATCGGCCGCTCGCCCTGGGCGACCTTGATCTCGACGGAGCCCTGGTTCTCGGCCGAGGTCGTGA
>DASYZY010000031.1:0-5678 GCA_035945735.1 Thermoplasmata archaeon | reverse complement strand
GAGGAGTGGGTGTGGACCACGACGGGGAGCCCCACCTCGCGCACGAGCGCGTCGACCAATGCGCCGCCTTCGTCCGGCGGCATGAAGCCGCCCATGTCCTTCACGCAGAGCTCGTCGGCCCCCATCGCGGCGAGTCGCTGGCCGAGAGAGACGAACGACTCGCGGGTATGGACCGGCGACTGGGTGTAGCAGATCGTGCCCTGCGCGCGCGCGCCGGCGCGCTTGACCGCGCGCAGCGCGACCTCCATGTTGCGCGCGTCGTTCAGGGCGTCGAAGACGCGGAAGATGTCGAGGCCCTCGCGCGCGGCTCGGGCGACGAACCGTTCGACCACGTCGTCGGCGTAGTGCCGGTAGCCGACCAGGTTCTGCCCACGCAGCAGCATCTGCAGGGGCGTGTTCGGCATCCGGCGCTTGAACTCGCGAAGGCGCTCCCAGGGGTCCTCGCGCAGGAAGCGCAGGCAGACGTCGAAGGTGGCTCCGCCCCAGACCTCGAGCGAGCGGTAGCCGATCGCGTCGAGCCGCTCGGCAGCCGGCAGCATGTGCTTCGTCCGCATCCGGGTCGCGATCAGCGACTGGTGGCCGTCGCGCAGCACCGTCTCGGTGATGCCGACCATGCCGACGACCTACAGCGGCAGGTTGCCGTGCTTGCGGGCCGGGCGCTCCTCGCGCTTGGGGGCGAAGAGCGCGAGCGCGCTCAGCAGCTTCGCTCGGGTCTCCGCCGGGGCGATGACGTCGTCGAGGTACCCCCGCTCGGCGGCGAGGTACGGGTTCAGGAACTCGGTCGAGTACTCCTTCACCTTCTCGGCCCGCAGCCGGTCCCGCTCGGCGGCCGGCGCCTTCTCGATCTCGCGCTTGAACAGGATGTTGACCGCGCCCTCGGCGCCCATGACCGCGATCTCCGACTGGGGCCAGGCCACGTTGAAGTCTCCGCCGAGATGGCGCGAGCACATCACGTCGTACGCGCCGCCGTAGGCCTTGCGCAGGATGACGGTGAGCTTGGGCACGCTGGCCTCGGCGTAGGCGTACAGCAGCTTGGCGCCGTGCCGGATGATGCCCCCCCACTCCTGGGCGGTGCCCGGCAGAAAGCCCGGCACGTCGACGAAGGTGACGAGCGGGAGGTTGAACGCGTCGCAGGTGCGCACGAAGCGGGCCGCCTTCGTCGAGGCGTCGATGTCGAGCGTGCCGGCCAGCACCTTCGGCTGGTTCGCGACGACGCCGACCGCGCGTCCCCCGAGCCGGGCGAAGCCGACGACGATGTTCGCCGCCCACGCGGCCTGCACTTCCAGGAAGGAGGCGGGATCGAGGACCCGGCCGAGCACCTCGTGGACGTCGTAGGGGGTGTTCGGGTCCTCGGGAACGATCGCGCCGAGCCCCCGGGTCTGCTCGGGCGTCGGCTCGCGGGAGCCGAGGAGCGGAGGGTCCTCGAGGTTGTTCAGCGGTAGGTAGGAGAGGAGCCGGTGCACGAGCGCGATCGCCTCCCGGTCGTTGGCGACGGAAAAGTGGGAGACGCCGCTGCGCGAGCCGTGCGTGTCGGCGCCCCCGAGCTCCTCCATGGTCACCTTCTCGCCCGTGACCGCCGCGATGACCTCGGGGCCGGTGATGAACATCTGGCCCTGGCCGTGGACCATGACGACGAAGTCGGTGATCGCCGGCGAGTAGACCGCGCCGCCGGCGCACGGCCCGAGGACGACCGAGACCTGCGGCACGACCCCCGAGAGCAGGACGTTGCGCAGGAACACCTCGCCGTACCCGCCGAGGCTCATCACGCCCTCCTGGATTCGGGCGCCGCCCGAGTCGTTGAACCCGACGATCGGCACGCCGGATTTCCGGGCGTTCTCCATCGCCTTCACGATCTTGCCGGCGTGCGCCTCCCCGAGCGCCCCGCCGAAGACGGTCGCGTCCTGCGCGAAGGCGGAGACCGGGCGGCCCTCGACGGTGCCGAAGCCGGTGACGACGCCGTCGCCGGGGATCCGCCGCTCGTCCAGGCCGAAGGCGTCGACGCGGTGCTCGACGAACGGGTCGAGCTCGACGAAGCTGCCGGGATCGAAGAACGCCTCGAGCCGCTCCCGGGCGGAGAGGCGGCCGCTCGCCTTGTGCTTGGCCACGCGCTCGGCGCCCCCGCCGGCGCGCGACGACTCGCGCCGGGCCTTCCACCGCTCGGTCGCGCCCGTCACAGTCCCTCGACCCGCAGCTCGCCCGATCGGACGGAGCTGCGGCGACCGTCCCGCTCGAGCACGAGCGATCCGTCGGCCTCGAGCCCCACGACGTGGCCGGCGTCTACGCCGTCGATGGTCGCCCGCCGGCCCCGACCGTACAGGCGGCTACGGGAGCGCTCGAGCCAGCGCGCCCGGCCGGCCTCGGTGCCGAGCTCCTGGGCCGCGACCTCGAGCGAATCGATGATGAGCTGCTCCACGGCCGGCAGCTCCGGCGCCGGCGCCACCGCCTCCGACAGGTAGGCGACCCGCCCGGCCAGCTCGTCGGCCAGCGGTTCGGCCGGCGGTTGGACGTTGAGCCCGAGCCCCAGCACGGCCACCGGCTCCGGCTGGCGGTCGACGAGGTCGGTCAGGATCCCGGCGAGCTTCGCCCGGCGGGGCTCCAGGAGCAGGAGATCGTTCGGCCACTTGACGGCGAGCGGCACGCGCCAGCGGTCGGCCAGGGCGTCGGCGACGGCGGCCCCGGCCGCGATGGACAGGAAGGCCGGATCCTGGTTGGGCGCCGGCAGGAGGATCGAGAGGTAGAGGCCCCCGCGAGGGGACGACCAACGGTGGCGGCCCTGCCCCCGGCCGGCGTTCTGTTCTCGGGCCACGACGCTCGAGCCCACCGGCGCGCCGTGGCGCGCCAGGTGCACGGCGCGGTCCTGCGTCGACGGAAGGGAGGCATACCCCTCACGTACCCGCTCCGTCGGACCACCCGTCGGGTCTCAGGTGCGTTCGGCCATAAGGGCTTGGTCGCGACCGGTGGTCCACCTCGGAGCGGGGCTCCGGGATCGCCGCGAGGCTCGGCGGCGCCGAAGCTCCCGGGGGCGGCCGGCGGCGCTAGGACGCCCGCAGCTCCGAGACCCGCCGGGCCATCTTGACGACGGCCCGCACCGCCTGGGCGGCGTTCTCGATCCGGTCCTGGGCCTGCAGTCGCGTCTCGCCGGGGCCGGAGATTCCGAGCCCGACCGGCTTCTCGGCCTCGACCGACAGGTCGGCGATCTTGCGCGCGGCCTGCTGCATCACGACCTGGTCGTGGTCGGTCTCGCCTTCGATGACCGCTCCCAGCGTGACGACGGCGTCGACGTCCGAGCGCGCGAGCAGGAGCTTGACCGCCAGCGGGATGTCGTACACGCCCGGCGTGCGGACCACCGGCCCAAGCCGGGCCCCGAGGAAGTCCACCTCCTCCTTGGCCCGCTCCAGCATCTGCGAGCTCACGTCGTAGTTGTACTCGCTCGCGACGATCGCCACCCGGATCCCTGCGCCTTCCGCTTGCTTTCGTGCCATGGTTGCTGCCCTGCTGAGACTCGTCAATCGCTACGCCGGCCGCGCCGGCCCGACGTCCGCGAATCCCTGTCGGAGGCCACCGCCGGCCCGGCGCGCGAGCGCCCGGGGCCGGAACAGGAGGTTCCAGGCGTTCTCCGCGTGCTCGGCCGCGCGTCGGTTCGCGAGGAACTCGAGCTCCTTCGCGTCGGAAGCCTCCGACTCGAAGACGAAGCACTCGAGAATGGGTCGGGCCTCGTCCAGGGAGACGCGCTGGAGCCCGAGCGAGGCCTCGTGGGCGCAGGTCTTGTCGTACTCGGCCCGGCCCGGCATGCCGAGCGCGAGGACGAGGTCGACCCCGTCGTCCCGGAACAGCGACTGGCAGGCCGCGGGGAGGTCCTTGATGCCGGGGACCGTGCGGCGGTAGACCCGGAAGCCGGTGCCCGTGGCCCCCAGCGTGCGGAGTGCGCTCCGGGCCATGTCGACGCGCGCGAACGTGGTGTCGGCGAGGCCGATGCGCTTCACGTCGCCGCCTCCGGCTTCGGCCGGGCGCGTTCGAGGATCCGCTCGACGATCCGGCGCGTGGCGAGATCGTCGTGGGGGCGGGCCGGCAGACGGACGACGCGCAGCCTGACGCCGCGGCGCGCGCACTCGGTCTCGATCTCCTTCTCGTCCCAGACCTGGTTGTAACCGAGGGCGATGATCTGCGGACGGTGCTCCTCGACCGTCGCGTAGATGTCGGTGGTGCTGCCGAGCACGGCCCGGTCCACCGGCTTGAGCGCCTCGACCATCTCGCGCCGGAGCTGCTCGGGCACGTACGGCTCGCGCTTGAGCCGGCGCGCCGTCTGATCGCGCGCGACGACGACGACGAGCTCGTCGCCGAGCTTGCGCGCCTCGGTCAGGAAGAACAGGTGGCCGGGGTGGAGGAGGTCGAAGACCCCCGTGGCCATCACTCGGACCATCGGACCCACGCCTCGCGGAGGCTCTCCCCGTCGAGGAACCGCCAGCCGTGTTCGCTGGCGTACCGGGCCGCGGCCTCGGGCGATCGGGCCCCGCCCGAGTCGCCCAGCATCTCGCAGCCGGTGACGCACTCGGAGAGCCCCGTCATCCGGGCGAGCGAGACGGTGAGCTCGGTATGGCCTTTGCGTTCGGCCAAGAGTCCGGGCGCGGCGTACAGGAGCGGAACGTGGCCGGGCGAGGAGAATTCGCCCTCGAACCGGAGCCGGAGCGCCGACCGGTCCAGGAGCGGGGCGGCTCGCGCCAGCTCGCCCATCGCCCGCACCGTGCGGGCCCGGTCGTTGTCGGTCACGCCGGTGAAGGTGGAGCGGTGGTTGACGCTCACGCCGAAGCTCGATCGCTTGTCGTAGCGCAGGTTCTCCTTGCGGAGACCTCGCAGGGTGGGAAAGCGCTCCTCGGCGATCTCGAGCATCTCGGACTGGAACGGAAGCCCGATCGCCTCGCGGAGCTCGGCGGAGATCGCGGTGAACAGGACCCCGCCGGCGTCGCGCCGCAGGAGCCGGATCAGCTCCGGGGTGGCGAGCTCGGACAGGATCACGAGGTCGGTCTCGCCCTCGCGGTCGGGGGCGTCGAAGAGCAAGACCGGTTCGCCGCGGGCCAGTGCGGCGCCGGCCTCTTCGACGGCGACCGGCACCGCCCGGGGCCGGATCGGTTGGCTGCGCACGGCGAGCACGCCCGGTGAAGCCCGCCGCTGTTTATAATGTCGGCGTAGCTACGCAAAAATGGGTAGATGGGTCCTGGGGAAGGGAGGCCAGCGCCTCGCGAGCTCTAGTGCGATCCCTCGCGCGCTTCCGACGGAAATCGGAAGCGTTCTAGGAGGTGATCCATCTGCAGGTTCCCCTACAGATACCTTGTTACGACTTACTCCCCCTTGCTGAACCGAAGTTCGAACGACCCAGACGGGTCACCCTCACTCCAGCCCAACTCGGATGAGTTGACGGGCGGTGTGTGCAAAGAGCAGGGGCACATTCACCGCGGGATGTTGACCCGCGATTACTACGGAATCCATTTTCATGAGGGCGAGTTACAGCCCTCAATCCAGACTACGATGGGGTTTGAGGATTGCCTTCCCCTCTCGGGGTCGGGTCCCATTGTCCCCACCTTTGTAGCGCGCGTGTTGCCCGGGAGATTCGGGGCATACGGACCTACCGTAGACCTCTCCTTCCTCTGCCTTAGCGGCAGCGATCCCCTCAGTGTGCCCCC
>DASYZY010000030.1:0-4567 GCA_035945735.1 Thermoplasmata archaeon | reverse complement strand
ATCCTCGCCTCCACGCTGGAGTACTGCCAGACCAACTCGGCCTGCCTGTTCCCCTGGTGGCAGTTCTTCATCCCGGGCACGGCGCTGTTCCTGTTCGCCATCTCGGTGAGCTTCTTCTCCGACGGACTGCGGGACGCGCTCGACCCGAGGCTGCGGAGGTAATCCGGGTTGGCCGTCGACGCGCTGCCCACCGCTCCGCCCCTCTCGCCGGTCCCGGCGGCTTCCCCGGAGCCCGCCACTTCTGTCGAGGCGCCGGCGGCGACCACGGTCAGCGGATCGATCGGTAACGTCGTCCTCGACATCCGGAACCTCCGGACCTACTTCTTCACCTACGACGGGGTCGTCAAGGCGCTCGACGGCGTGAGCTTCAACGTCCGCCGCGGCGAGACCGTGGGCCTCGTCGGCGAGACGGGGTGCGGCAAGAGCGTCACCGCGTTCTCAGTCACGCGGCTGATTCCCGATCCCCCGGGGCGCATCATGGACGGGACGATCCTGTTCAAGGGCGCCAACCTGCTGTGGGGGGTCGACCGGGAGGCGACCTACAAGCCCCTCAAGGGGACGAACCGGGTCAAGGTCCACCGGCGGTTCCGCCGGATCCGTACCAATCTCGATCGCATGATGGCGGTGCGCGGCGGGGGGATCTCGATGATCTTCCAGGAGCCGATGTCCGCCATGAACCCCATCTTCTCCATCTCGAACCAGATCTCGGAGTCGCTGCTCCTGCACCGGGGCGTCGCGATCGCCGACGCCCTGCTGCACGCCCACCCCGACGACCCGGCGGTGAAGCCGGCGATCGAGGCCGCGATACAGGCCGCTCGACAGAACCGCCCGGGCCAGCTCCGGGCCGCGTGCGTCCAGCTCGGGGAGGCGGCCGGCCTGCCCTCGCTCGGCACCCAGGCCTACTACATCCTACACGACGCCTTCCCCGACGTCGATTCCAAGGCACCGGACCTGGCCAAGGCGCTCCGGCGGCTGCGCCTCAGCCAGCTCCAGCGGCGCTTCCTCCTGCGCGAAAAGCGCCTGTACGAGCTGCAGTCCGAGATGCGCCGGGCCTACCTCACCGAGATGCGGAACGCCCGGCTGGAAGGCGCCAAGCGCCGGTTCATCAGCGCCCGCCGCTCGAGCCTGCGGCTCCGGACCTTCTACTACGGCCTGTGGGGCGTCCGCAGCCGGGTCCGCAAGCCACTCAACGACGAGACCTTCTGGCAGAGCGTCCGGCTGCTCGAGGGCGTCTCCATCGCGAACCCGGTCCAGGTCGCCCGCGGCTACCCCCACGAGCTCTCCGGCGGCATGCTCCAGCGGGTGATGATCGCCATGGCGCTCTCGGCCGAGCCGGAGCTGCTCATCGCCGACGAGCCCACGACCGCCCTCGATGTCACGATCCAGGCGCAGATCCTCGAGCTGATGCGCGAGCTCAAGCGTCGGGTGGGGACCGCCATCATGCTGATCACCCACGACCTGGGCGTCATCGCCGAGGTCGCCGACCGCGTCTGCGTGATGTACGCCGGCAATATCGTGGAGATCGGCCCGGTCGTGGACCTGTTCCGCACGCCGCTCCACCCCTACACCCAGGGGCTGATCGCCTCTATCCCTCGGATGGACGACCCGACCAAGAAGCTCGAGGCGATCCCGGGCTCGGTCCCGAACCTGATCTACCCGCCCTCCGGCTGCCGGTTCCACCCGCGCTGCCCGCAGGCGATGCCGGTCTGCAAGGAGACCCGCCCTCCGATGACCGTCGAGGGGTCGGGTCACGTCGTCGCATGTCACTTATATCACGGGCCGGTGGCTCAAGGATAGGGGCCCCGGCCCCAGGGTGACGCACGGGATGGTCTCGGAGTCGAACGGCGACGTCCTGCTCGCGGTCCGCAACCTCCGAAAGTACTTCCCCATCCGAGGCGGCCTCTTCTCCTCCCACATCGGCGATGTACGCGCCGTCGACGGAGTCAGCTTCGACGTCCGCCGCGGCGAGACCATCGGGCTCGTCGGGGAGAGCGGCTGCGGCAAGACCACCGTCGGCCGCCTCATTCTGCGGCTGATCGAGCCGACCAGCGGGCACACCTACTACCGGCCCCCGCCGGCCCAGTTCGACCGGATGAGCACGATCTACGACAAGCTCGGATCCGCCTTCGGCGAGCCCGAGCTGGAGGGCGAGGAGAACAACGGCCACGCCGTGCTCCCGGCCGACGCCGCTCCCCTCCTGCAGGAGCTCGACGAGATCGCGAGCCAGTACTCGATCTACCGCATGCGGGGCCGCAAGCTCCAGCAGATCCGAGGCAAGCTCCAGATCGTCTTCCAGGACCCCTTCAGCTCGCTCTCGCCCCGGATGCTGGTGAAAGACATCGTGGCCGAGCCGCTCGAGATCCACAAGCTGGGCTCGCGCGCCGATCGGCAGAAGCGGGTCGCCGAGCTCCTACAGAGCGTCGGGCTCAACCCCGAGCACCTCTGGCGGTTCCCGCACGAGTTCTCCGGCGGGCAGCGCCAGCGGATCGGGATCGCCCGCGCGCTCGCCCTCCGCCCGGATTTCATCGTCCTGGACGAGCCCACGAGCGCGCTCGACGTCTCGGTCCAGGCCCAGATCCTGAACATCCTGAAGCGGCTTCAGGCCGAGCAGGAGCTCTCCTACCTGTTCATCAGCCACCACCTGTCGGTCATCCGCGCCGTCGCGCACCGGGTCGTGGTGATGTACCTCGGCAAGGTCGCCGAGCGCGCCCCGACGGAGGAGCTGTTCACCCGCCCGCTCCACCCGTACACGCAGGCGCTGCTGGCCGCGATCCCGATACCCGATCCCGAGCAGCGCCGCGAGCGGATCATCCTCTCGGGCGACGTCCCGAGTCCCGCGGCGCCCCCGCCCGGCTGCCGCTTCCACACGCGTTGCCCGGCGGTCATGCCGATCTGCTCGAAGGTCGAGCCGCCGCTGCTGCGCGTGCGCGGCGAGCACTGGGTCGCCTGCCACCTGTATCCGACCCCGGCCGAAGAGCCGGCCTCCGACGCGGCCGGCGCGATGCCCGCCGCGACCCCGCTCGCGTCCGAGCTGCCTGCGGCCGCCCCGTAGCGAGGTCCGCGAATGGACCGCTCCCGGTTCTACGGGATGCCCAAGCTGACGGGCAAGGAGCGCGAGGAGGCGCTCGCCGAGCCGGGGCCGACCTGGATCCAGTACTTCGAGCGGGAGTTCCTCCGCTGGTGCTGGGGCCTCCTGATCATCCTCGTGGACACGCTCATCGTCGCGTCCTTCCTCAACCCGCTGCTCCTCGCGGGGATGCTTCCGGCCCTCGCGCTGGCCACCTATCTCGAGATCCTCGGGTACCGCTACCTATGGTACCGGCCCGACCCGGACAAGGAGTCGCACCACACGAAGTTCCGGCGCACCTGGCTCCGGCTCACCCAGTACGGCATCTGGACGCCCGAGGCGGACCGGGTGAAGGCGGGCCAGGCCCCCTTCACGGAGGGCCGGGTCGGTCCGGATCCCTCGGAGTTCCTCTAGTCGGACTGCGCGGGCCGCGGATCCTTGCCGCGCGGGCTCCGTCCGAGTCGACCAATGACTTGGAGCGCCGCCGTCAGATCGGGGACGGCGGAAACCCCGTCCCGAGAAACGCCCCCCTCCCGGGCCAGCCAGATCGGGGCTATCCCGACCGCACGCGCCCCTTCGACATCCGACTCCCAGGAATCGCCCACGTGGACGACGTCGCGCGGGTCGGCGCGCGCTCGGGACAGGGCCAGCCGGAAGATCCGTGGCTCGGGCTTCTCGGCACCCACCTCCTGGGAGTAGGTGATGGAGGCGAAGATCTCGCCCCAGCCGAGATTGGCCACGATGCGAAGGAGGTCCTCGGTGTTGTTCGACACGAGATGGAGTTCATGGCCCCGAGGCCGGAGCTCGTCGAGGGCCCGACGAGCTTCGGGAAACGGCACGTGCCAGCGGGGCGATACGAACTCGCGCCGCAGCGCCGCCCCTAGGTCGTCGACTCCATCGTCGATGCCCAGCTCTCGGAGCACCCGCCGGTCCCACTGGGCCCAGTACTCGTCGGTTCGTCCGAGATACCGATGGGCCGCCGAGGCGTCCTCTCTCGGGAGCCGGGCCCAGGCCGCGTCGAACGCGGATCGCTCGAGCGGCAGGTTGTTCGAAGCCAGCACCGAGCGATAGACCGGGTAGGGGTCCCGCAGCGGCGCGACCAGCGTGCCCCCGAAATCGAGGAAGACGAATCGCGGCATCGCTAGACACGCGTCGCGCCGTCGGGCAGGCGCAGGAGCTCGGCCGAACAGGGCACTTTCGCCTGCAGTTCGAAGCGAACCCCCTCTAGGCACCGGACGGGTCCGAGCGCCTCGAGGGGGGCGGGGGAGAGACCCGAGCCCGCGAGCAGGAGTTCGCAGAACCCTCCGTGGGTGACGACCAGGAGACCCCCTCCCTCGGGCACGGCCCGGAGATGGTTCCGTAGGGAGCTCCAGAGCTCGCCGGAGGTGGCCCGGGCGGCGCTGCCCACTACCTCCACGCGGTGCCGGGCTTCATCGAATCCGAACGGCCAGGGCAGCTCGCGAGCGACCGCCTCGCCGAGCTCCGCCCAGCGGGGTTCGA
>DASYZY010000029.1:0-6755 GCA_035945735.1 Thermoplasmata archaeon | reverse complement strand
CCGGAGGAGCCCGCCCATCTCCCGGAGCCGCAGGGTGAGCGCGTTCCGCCGCCCGTCGATCCGCTCGGCCCGCCGGCGGGACTCGCCGAGCAGCTCCTCGACCGCCTCGCGTGTCGCCGGCCGGATGCGGCCGTCGGCGGCAATCTCCTGGGCGACGAACTGGGCGAAGCGCAGCCGGTTGCGCTCCGTGTCGGGCATCGCGGTCTCGAGCAGCACCTCGTACCCCCCTCCCTCGATGCGCGAGCGCAGGGGCGCGAGGATCTGGTGGATGTCCTGGATGTTGCAGGCGGCCACGAGGATGAAGTCGCAGGGGACGCTGTCCAGCCGCACGGCGGCGCCCCCGGACTGGGGGTTGCGGCCCGAGATGGGGAAGCGCCGCTCCTGCATCGCGGTCAGGATGAACCGCTGGAGGTTCCCGAGATGGGGGAGCTCGTCGATGAACAGCACGCCCTCGTGCGCCTCGTGGATCGCGCCGGCGATGACGCGTTCGAAGGGCAGGGTGCCGAGCTGCGGATGGCCGCCGTACGGATCGTGCCGCACGTCGCCGAGGAGCTCGGTCTCGCTCGCTCCGGTGGCGAGCACGAAGGTGTTCCGGTCGAGCTTGACGAGCACCTTGCGCGGGCTCTCGCGCTGCTTGAGGCGCCGGCGCTCGAGCGCGCGCTGGTCGAGGACGCGGATCCGGTCGCCGGCGCGCTCGTAGGCGACCACCTCCTCGACGCCGTTCTTGAGCCGGGTGGTGCGCACCGACTCCTGGGGGTTCCCGCCCGGGCTCACCGTGAGCTCGAGGATCCCCCCGACCAGGTCGCGGAATGGGTTGCCGGAGCCGTTGGCCGTCGGCAGTACCTGTTTGGAGTTGCCGCAGCTGGGACAGTAGCGGTCCACCGGGAGCGAGTAGAACGAGCAGCGGGGGCAGCGGTAGCCGAGCCGCTCGCTGACCGAGGCCGGTGCCTCGGTCGGCGCGATCAGCTCGCCCTCGGTCGTGCGCGCGGCCTCGCGCTCGACGAGCACCTCCTCCCGGCGTACGAGCTCGACGCTGGGCCGCTCCGGGTTCTCCGGGTTGTGGACGACCCGGACCTCGGTCGTGGGCCGCTCGAGGTGGAGCGCGAGCGCCTGCGCGGTCATCGACTTGCCGATCCCGGGCGGGCCGACCAGGAGCAGGTGCCGGTGCTGGTAGGCGGCGATGCGGGCGATCTCCACCGCCTTCTCCTGGCCGATGACCCGCTCGAGCGGGTCGGAGGGGATCGGGATCTGCTCGGTGGTCTCGATCTCGGCGAGCGAGGCCGGTGCATGCGCTCGCACGGCCGCCTCCTCGCTCATCCGACCCGCTCCGTCGACCGCCGCTCGGCGCTTAGTGCGCCGGTCCCAGGTCGAAGCGCGTGAGCACCTTGACCTCATCGGGGATCTTCCCGACGGCGCCGAGCCGGTTGGCGATGACCGTCTCGATGCCCTTTTCGTGGGCGACATCGAGCAGGCGCTGGCTCACGACTCCGTCGAAGATGACGGTCTTCGCCGGTGCCTCCAGCGCGAGCAGCCGGTCGATCATCTCCTTCACCGGCGCCTCGCCCATCACCGCATCGTCCGGCCCGAGGAAGAGCGACTTCGAGGTGTTCTCGATGCCTCCCAAGAGGTCGAAGAAGGAGGCGAGTCGGGGCGGCAGCGGCGGCGCGGCCGCGGCCACCGGGGCCGGGGCCACCGGCCGGGGCGGGGGAGGCGGTGGCGGGCCACGGTTGTCGTTGTCGTGCCGGGGCGGCCGGTTGTCGGGGCGGTGCTCGCGACGATCTCCGCCGCCGCCCTCGCCGCGCTCCTCCACAGGGGCGCGGGTCGCGCCCGTGGACTCGAACCCGCTCATCTCCAGGTACTGGTTGATCGGGATCTTGTTCCGCAGGCACTTCACGAGCTGCTTCTGGGTGAGCTCCTCGACCTCGCTGCCGCGCGGGGCGCGGGCGACGAAGTCGATGTCCATCGTTTGGAGCATCTCGCGCAGGATGAGCTCCCCGGCGCGGTCCCCGTCGGTGAAGACGGTGACGGTCTTGCCCCGGGAGAGGTCCTTCACCGTCTGGGGCACGCTGGTGCCTTCGACGGCAATGACGTTCTTGATCCCGCAGCGCAGCAGGTTCAGCACGTCGCTGCGCCCCTCGACGACGATGAGCGCGTCGGCCTGGTCGATGTTGGGACCGGCCGGCAGGTGCTCGGCGCCGTAGGTCGTGATCTCCTCCACCTGGACGGCCTTGCGGACGCTCTCGGTGAGGTCGATGCCGACCCCCTTGGACTCCTCCTGGATCTTGGAGAGGATCTCCTTGGCGCGGTCGACGATCTTCTGGCGTTTGGAGATCCGGATGTCCTCGACCGAGAGGACCTCGATGCGGGCCCGGCAGGGCCCGATGCGGTCGACGGTCTCCAGGCCGCTGGCGAGGATCGCGGTCTCGACCTGGTCGAGCGAGGAGGGGATCAGGATCTCCCCCTCGCTCTTGCCCGTGCGGCTGTCGATCTCGACCTCGATGCGGCCGACGCGGCCGGATTTCTGGAGGTCGCGCAGGTCGAGCTCATCTCCGAGGAGCCCCTCGGTCTGGCCGAAGACGGCCCCGACGACGTCGGGCTTGTCGATGACGCCTTCGGCGGCGATGCGGGCGCGGATCTGGTACTTGGCGGCGGTTGGGTCGTTGCTCATGGTTCGTGTCCCTTTGTTGGTTGGTTGGGAGCCGGTGCCGCCGGCTCGGTCGGGACCGTCGCTTAGAGCTGGAAGTCAGAACCCGGTACGCGGCGAGCCGTCGCCCGCGGGGCGGGCGGGGAGTCGCTAGGGACGAGCATCAGCGGGAAGTCCGTGAGGGTCGTGCGTGCGAGGGGTCCGTCTTCCGTCTCCAGAAGCGGTCGACCGGCGAGAGGGTGCGAGAGGTATTTAACTGAGTCGCGGCGGCCTAGTGCGCTAGCCGGAGAGCGGAATCGCGTACGGGTCCGGGAGGCCCGCCCAGGTCCAGTAGCCACCCGGAAAGTCCCGGGCCGGGAAGTTGCGGTGGCCGAGGATGAGACGGGTCTGCTCTTTCGAGGCGAAGAAGCCGCGGATGAGCTGTCCCTTCGCATCGGCGGTCCCGAAGCCGGCCCAGTTTCCGGGGGGCGTGGGCGGCACAGGCGACGGCCTCAGCGCCTTCCACGGCACCAGACGGACCCGGGAGCCGGCGACGAGCGCCAGACCGGGGTCCCCGACCCCGACGCGGGAGGTCGGTGGGATCTGGCGCGCGACGAGGAGCATGCCGGCCGCGGTGGCGCCGAGGAAGTAGATCAGGAAGGTGAGGGTGGATCCGCCGTGGACCGGTGCGAACTCCGCGGCGCGGACGAACGCCCCCAGGCCGTTGAGCACAAGGAGCTCGCCTTCGAAGGCGGCGAACAATCCCGGTCCGAGGATGAGCCCGATCCGGGAACCCGGGGCTCCCTTGGGGCTTTCCACCCAGGTGTACCCAGCCGGCAGCTCCATCTGCTATGGCAGGACGAGGTTGATGTCGCCGGTCAGCGGCGCGTTCCCCGCCAGGACGAGCCCCTGCCCGACCAGGGTCGAGGGTCCCTCCAACACGAGCGAGTCGGTCGTGACGAGCGTGGCCGAAGCTCCCAAGGTCCACATGGAGACCGGAAAGTTGTACACCGCGACGACCTGGCCGCTCAGGGACACGATCCGCAGGATGGCGGGTCCGGGCACGGCCCCACCCGCCAAGGAGTACAGGATCGGGTGGAGCTCGCTCGCCGTCAACGTGGCGGTGGCCGCCGCCACGGGATAGGTGAAGTTCGAGATCGTCGCGTTCACCATGGTGACCACTCCGGTGCCGAGCGAGAGGTCCGAGTTGACAGTGCCCGTGCTCAGGCAGAAGCCGACGCCGGCCACGTTCGAGCTCAGGACCACGGCTCCACCGCTCGCGTTCACGATGCCCTGGAAGTTGGGGTCGCCGTCGAAGGAGAGCGTGGAATAGTCGCAACCGCTCGTCCACAGCGACCAAAAGGCCGTTCCCGTCTGGGTGCCGATCTCGCTCCCTTCGTCCGTCAGGATGAGTTCGGCCCAGCCGGCGCTCCCGTTGGCCAGCTCCCCCGAAAGTTGGGCGGCGAACTGGGTCGTGACCGCCGAGCTGTCCATGAGCCGCGTCGGATCGGGGAGCTGGGCGATCGGTCGCGTCCCGTAGTTGCCGAGACAGTGGTCGCTTGCCGGCGCGAGGTCGAGCGCGCTCGCGCTCCCGTTGAGGACGCCGACGACGAGCGTGTCCTGTCCGGGGTCAGTGAAATCGAAGAGCCAGAACAGCGAAGCGCCGGCGGCGACGGAGGAGGTGCTCACCGCCGGAATGAACAGAGAGAGGCTGGTGGAGCACGGGTCGCTCGTGGCCGAGAGGTGCGGCCGAGTACCCACCACCGAGGCGATCGAGAAGGCCGCCACGAGTCCCCAGGGCCCTTGCGGCTGGGATTGCGCCGAGGCGTTGGCCAGTGGGTAGGCGCTTTGGAACGCCATCGCCTGTGGGCCAGCTTGCCCCCCTCCCCCTCGTCCGGGTAGCGAGGCGGGATGGATGCCGGGAAGCAGTCCCGACAAGTACAACAGGATCACAACGGCGACGATGACCCCCACGACGACCAGGCTCCCCCATCGGCGCCGGCCGGGACGCGCCGGGGGTGATCCGGAGCCCTCGTCTTCCATCTGGCCGACGGAGGACTCGTCGGGGCCCGGTTCGGTCAAGGGAGCCTCGTCCAGCGCGTCCTCGGCTCCCCGCACGTGTGACCGCAGTCGCGACGAGACTTATCGGTGGCGAGGCCCGAGCTCGGCACGATCAGCGCCGGGCTCGAGCTTGCGACGGTTATCCGGCGTCGTTGCGCGCGAACTCTTTATAGCGGACCCTCATCGACGACCCGGAGCCGTTACTTCATGCCCAAGCGGTCCGCCAGCGCAACGCCCCCCACCCCGCCGAACGAAGAGGTCGCCGCTCTCCCCGAGGACGACTTCGTCGCCTCGCTGAAGAGCGAGCTCGCGAAGACCCAGCGCTCCTCTACCGAGAAGACCGGAGAGGACCTGACCCACCGCGGCGAACTGAATCGGCGCTTCCTGCAGGACCTGTGGGAGGTCCACAACCAGTTCGAAAACGCCGCGATTCACCTCACGATCGAGCCCTCGCAGACCCTGTTTGCGACCTTCGTCGAGTACCCCGAGCAGTGGATGTTCAAGGAGGCATTCGACTTCGGCGCCGTCAAGACGATCGAGCTGCGGGACCGCACCCAGGGATGGGTGGGCTTCACGCTCCGCTTCTGGTACTACACCACCCCCGAGGGCAAGGCGCACCTGCGCGGGGTCTACGAGTGGTGCGAGGGCGAGAGCTACCACCGGTACACCGGCTGGATGCGGATGATGAGCCAAGCGGTCCTGTTCGACCATGCCGAGGAGAAGGTCGATCTCCGCGAGGTCCACCGGATCCTGAAGGACGTCGTCATCGCCTGGTACACCGCGCACCTCGAGCACGCGCCCGAGAAGCTGACCGACCACCTGAAGGAGAAGTACCCCAAGGGTGCGTCGTACGCGCGCGAGTCGTACCGCGCGTAGGTCCCGCGCTTCGGCGCGGCGCACCGACCGATAGAAATAGCGCGAGCCCTTCGGAGCCCCCGTTGCTGGGTGCCCGGACCCCGGCGATTCTCGCCGGCCCCGGGACTCGGAGGCCCCCATCCGTGCGCGAAGCGTTGGTCCGCTACTTTGAGGAGAACCGCCGGCTCATCGAGGCCGACGCCCTCTCGCTCCTGCTCACCCAGCCCGAGCCGCTGCGCCTGTCGCGACTTCTGCTGTCCTCGCCGGACTTTGGCGGCCCCTTCGTGACCCGGGGGATGATCGAGCGGCTCCTCGTCACCGAGGAAGGGGCCGGCCCTTCCGTCCTCACCATCGAAGGCGCCTCCGCTGCGGTCACCCGCCTCGCGACGGCCCCCGAGCTCCTCCCGTTCGAGCTACTCAATCCCGGCTTTCGCCCCGGCGCCCCCGGCCGGAAGCCGCTCGAGGCGTACCAGAGCCTGTTCCACCATCGGTACCGCTCCATCCACCGCTGGCTCAAGGGCAGGCCCGACCTCCCGAACCTACGACCGATCGCCTCGCTCCGGGGCCGCGAGGGGATCGCCTCGGTGATCGGTCTCGTGCGCGAGGTCCGCACGACGAGCGAGAAAAAGCACCTGCTGCTCGAGCTCGACGACGAGAGCGGTTCGGGGAGCTTCCTGCTCCTTCGCGAGAGCGCGGCGCTCGCGGCCCACCTGATCTCCGACGAGGTGGTCGGTCTCACGGTCAGCCTCCCGCGCGAGACCGGCCGGCTGCCGGTGG
Source organism: Thermoplasmata archaeon (assembly GCA_035945735.1). Classification (GTDB taxonomy): domain Archaea; phylum Thermoplasmatota; class Thermoplasmata; order Lutacidiplasmatales; family UBA184; genus JAKIVR01. Next base: position 439 of record DASYZY010000029.1, on the reverse strand, counting down.
TGCGCTCGCTGCACCGGCCCGATGTCCCGGCGTCCCGGCTGCCCCGGCCCGAGGCGGGCGAGACGCGCGTGATCTTCCTGTCGGACCTGCACATCGGCAGCCGCTCCTTCCTCGACGAGAGCTGGTCGGCGCTCATCGGCTTCCTGCGCGAAGAGGGACCGGAGCCCGAGGTCGCCCGCGAGATCCACCACGTGGTCATCGCCGGCGACCTCGTCGACGGCATCGGCATCTACCCCCACCAGGAGCGCGACCTCGCCGTGCACGACATCGTCGAGCAGTACACCGAGCTCGGACGCCGTCTCGCCGAGCTTCCGAGCCGCCTCGACGTCGTCGTCATCCCCGGCAACCACGACGCCGTCTGCCCGGCCGAACCGCAGCCCGCGCTCCCCCCGGAGCTCGCGGGGCTACTCCCGGCCAACGTCCGGCCGCTCGGCAACCC